>CAZUEI010000041.1:0-10641 GCA_964618985.1 uncultured Chloracidobacterium sp. | reverse complement strand
CGGATCGGGTTATTTGAAAAGTTGGTTCTTTTGGTTTTGGAACTTTGGACCGAAACCCGTTCCACCGCGGTTCACGATGTGAAAATGGGACAGATCACTGTTACTCATTTATTTACAGCGATTATGTTGTTGTGGCGCAATGTGGCGCACTTTTTTTCGAAAACAGCGAAATATGGCAAAAATACAGCCATAACCTCAGCGAAATGAACAAGTTAGGACATTTCACTCACGGGTGAAATGTGGTGGCGCAAGAGCGGCGCGAGTGAAATAAAAAACGCTTGGGACACTCGGGACACTTGGGACAGTTGGGACAGTTGGGACGCGTGGGACACTTGGGACAGGTGGGACAGCGTTCCAGCAAAAAGATCGGCTGTCAGTGAAGGCTTGGAATGCCGCAACCTGTCTATTTACAGGAAATTATGTATTTTGTCTTACATTGTCTTACTTTTTTTCAAAAATCGTGGAACAGAGACACAATGCAGCACCTAACCTCAATGAAATGAGTGGTTTACGGCGTTCCAGGCAGGTATGAAACGGCGTGGGACAGACTTTAAATTTTTGGGCATCTTTGTTCCTATCTGTGCGTGGCTCGGCAAATTTCGGTATCATAATTTGTCTGACAAGATGATGGGCGAGAACGCAAAAGAGTTTATTTCGATAGTGATGCCGGTTTACCGCGAGGCGGCGCATATTGGCGAGGTTTTGAAGGACGTCGAGGCAGCGCTGGCTGAGGCGGACGTTCGGTTCGAGATCGTGCTGATCGAGGACGGTTCGCCCGACGACACTTGGAAAGCCCTCGTTGAGCAGTCAAAGAACTTCCCGATGATGCGTGCCGCTCGTCTGAGCCGCAACTTTGGCAAGGAACACGCTCTTTGCGCCGGCCTCGAGATGGCACGCGGCGACGCCGTGATCGTTATGGATGCAGACGGCCAGCATCCGCCGGCGATGCTGCCGAAGATCATCTCAACGTGGCGCGAAACTGGCGTTGACATCGTCGAGGGAACAAAGATCGACCGCGGCGAAGAGACACTTTTCAGCAAGGTCGCGGCGGGAATCTTTTATTGGCTTTGGAACAAGCTGTCGGGTTTTGAGATGCGCGGGGCGTCGGATTACAAACTGCTCAGCCGTCCCGCGGTTGATGCCTATCTTGAAATGGACGAGCGAAATGTTTTCTTTCGCGGGATGACGGCGTGGCTCGGGTTTTCGCGGGCGCAGGTGCCGTTCGAGGTCGCGGTGCGTGCAAGCGGCACCACGAGTTGGTCAATAATGCATCGAGTGCGGCTCGCATTGACAGGCATCTCTGGATTCTCATCGCTGCCGCTGCAGTTTGTCACCTTTACGGGCTTGGTGTTCCTATTGTTTTCGGTGATCTTTGGCATCTACACGCTGATCCTGCAGTTCGCGGGCCACGCAGCAACAGGATTTTCGACCGTCATTCTTCTGCTGCTCGTGATCGGCAGTTTGCTCATGATCAGCCTCGGGATCATCGGCATTTATCTCGCGCGAATTTACGACGAGATAAAAGGACGGCCGCGATATGTGATCTCGCAGCTTATCGACTCGAAAGAAACACCGGTATTACAGAGGCGAAGGAACGATGTTGTGACACAACCGCTTTTCGAGATGGATGATAGCGTATAGATATGTTTGAGAATTTTCCAAAAACGAGGTCCACGCTGCCGCCGGAGTTTCAGGCGATCTACGCCGACCAGTATAAGGAGAACCGCGACGGCGGCTCGAAGGCCAGCGGCATCGCACAAAAACTCGAAAGCTGGATGCACAAAAATGTCGCGGCCGATGTTCAAACTGGCCCTGAAAGATCGACGCTTGAGATCGGCGCCGGAACGCTCAATCAACTGCCCTACGAAAATAATTCAAATCCTTACGATATTATCGAGCCGTTTCACTCGCTCTTTGAATCGTCGCCATTTAAAGACCGGATCAGATATGTTTACGATGACATCTCGGAAATTCCGGCGGACACAAAATACGACCGGATCATTTCGATCGCGGCTTTTGAACATATCTGCAATCTGCCGGAGGTCATTGCGCGGTCAGGCCTTTTGCTCTCAGAGGGCGGAAACTTGCGCTGCGGAATACCGAGCGAAGGTACGATAATGTGGAAACTTGGTTATACTTTTTCGACCGGGCTGGAATTCAAACGTAAGTATGGTTTGGATTACCAGGTATTGATGAATCACGAGCATGTAAACACGGCTAAAGAGATCGAAGAAGTGCTGAATTACTTTTTTGCAGATCTAAAAGGCAGTGTTTTTGGTATTGCGAAATCTATTTCGTTCTATCAATTCTACGCCTGCAAACAACCGCGACTCGATAGATGCTCAAGCTATCTTGCTGATATCTCTTAGAAACCTCACAGCTATTTTGTCTGTTTTACAGACCCTAGAGGAATTATCCCAACCTTGGAATCGGTGATATCCAGAACAAGGAGCGTATTTGATTTGGTGAGACATAGAGCTGCCGGTTTGTTGAGTTTGATATTTCCATTCGGAGTATCACCTTCGATCAAATTTCCGTTCACATCAAATGCGATCACGTCTTTTGTCTGTTCGCTTGTGACATATAGGCGGTTTGTCTGCGGATCGAATACGCAATCGGGATAGGAGTCAATTCCCTTCTCCCAAACATCAACGGGCCATTGGCGAACATAGTTGCCATCAAGATCGAATACCTGAATTCGACTGTTTCCCGATTCGGTGACAAAGATCAGGCCAGCACCAATTGCGATGCCCATAGGCTCATCGAATTCACCTTCGCCGTTCCCCTTTATCCCAAACGAAGTGAAGGTCTCCGTTTTTGGCTCAAATTTTACAATACGGCTCCTTCCCTGATCTACGAAATAAACTTTGCCGTCAGGGCTGATGGCAATGTCACGCGGGCCGTAAAACTCCACTTCGGGCCTGCCCCATTCTTTTTGGTATGCGCCGTTGGGTCCGAATCTTACCAACTTATTGTTCCCAGCATCGGTTACATAGATATTTCCATCATCATCGACCACGATCCCGTTTGGCGAGCTTAACTCCCCGACTCCTGCGCCGAAGGTGCCGAATGATGAGATGATCCCTCCATCGGAGTCGAATTTCTGCACACGATGGTTGCCGGTATCTGCAACATAAAAATTCCCTTGCGTGTCGGCCGCCAAGCCTCGCGGCCTCGAAAGTTCTCCCAGTTTATTACCATTCCCTCCAAAGATCGTGGCATTTGAATGGTCATTTTTGCGATCTGAAGAACCGGAAGTACTATACAGAAGATAGATGCTTTTCTGCATTATGACCTTGCAGTTTGTGCACGTCGGGCCACTGCTTAGGACCAGGGCATCGGGTGGCGGAGTCTCACCTTCCTGCAGATGAACAAAATTAGCCATATCGAGGCCTCGGACGGTTCCGTACCAAAGCGCAAGAATATACGCAGGGCCATAGCGGCCGTCTTGCAGATATATCGGACGCAGCGGCTTCTCCAGAGCTTTGTCAAAAACCTCCGGATAAGCTTTTTGAAATTCCACAATGCGTTCCGGCTCCCATTTTCGAAACTGAATTTGGAAGTAGCCTGCCTGGACAAAGGTAAAAATTAACAGAATCGTCAGGACAACAATCCGTAACAGTTTCCCTCTAACAAAGCCATGAGTATGGGAATTTTCAGATCTCTCCGTCTCAGATGAAGGTACAGCGGCTTCTCCGATCAGAATCGACAAAGCTGGAACCGTTAATATCAGCAGAATGATCGGCACCGCAAGTAATCTCAGAAAGTGCTGGCGTTGAATAGTAAGAGCTCCCGGCAATATTGAAACAATCAACGCGTACAAAATAAATCGCCACCATGCATCACCACGATGGCGCAAAAGCACGATAATTAGCCCAACAATCGCAAGCAAAAAAGTGACAACAAATATCCCGCCCATTACGGGTAAGTGGTGACGGAGAACGTTGTCGCCATTAAGAAGTAAAAAATTGGGGCTGATGTCCTGGAAAAAGGCCGGAACAAATATGCTTGCGATCTCCAACCACGATGTGTCGGGAGTTATGTAACCGACCTCACGAAATCTTGCTGTAATTGCATCGTGGTTCGTAAAATAAACAACGATGAATGGCATAAGTAGGACGAAATAAATTGCCCACGTCTTAAATACCTGAACCAATCCACGCCGATCGTGTACAAAGATCAGTAACCCAAGAGCAAACATTGGCCCAAGCACTCGTCCTGCGGCATAAGCATATGTGATCATCGCAAGCGAGAACGCAAGCAAGAGGATGTCAGGTAGTTTCCAGTTTTCGCGGTTGTAGGCGTTGTAAAGACAAAATAGGAATAGGACAATTCCCAGCGATAAGGGGGACGTTTCCTGAACCATGCGACTGATCTCAAAAATCCATGGGGTCGCCATAGCGGTGACCGCAACAATGATTCCAATAAGGCCACGCCCGGATATTCGGGCACTCAATAACCCGAGGAGAATTGTTGCGATGAATACCAATGTTGCCGAAAAAACATGGGCGGACAATGAGCTAGGAGCAATGAATGAGTACAGCCCTGCCATCAGATAAATAAGCAGCGGGCTCATCCATTGAATAAATCCTCCGGTATAACACTGAAAAAAAACAGGAAAACTGTCTCCGTTTAGGGCATTGCCGCTCGTCGCGATCAGATAGCCGTTATAGGCTTCACAAGCTTCGTCGTAGTAAAATCCGCCAGGATTTGTTGACAAACCGGAGATGAAGAATGGATATAGAAAAAGAATTCCGGTTAGAACGATCAATCGTATGCGCCAAGCCGAACTTTTGGCTGGAAACTGTTTTAATAACGTCAGCTTGTCATCCTCACTTTCCCTTTTTTGGGCTCTCCAATTCAAATCTCAAAACTGTCGAAGTTCCGCGATTCAGTACATAGAGCCATCTCTGCTTATTAAATTCGCCGATTGCCAACGCGCCGGGTTCCGATATTTTTTCCGCGTCCCGCAGTTCCAATTCAGTCTTGGGATTTCCGTCAACGTCGAAAGCAAGGATCACGTTCGCTTTACAACTCGATACATATAATGTCTTTGTTTTTTCATCAAAGACGACGTCAGGAGTTTCATCCACACCCTTTGTCCAGCTTGGGACTTCCCATTGCTTTACAAATTGACCGGTAAGATCAAAGACCTCAATTCTTCCGCTGACTTGATCAGCGACAAAGACAAAATTATTGCCGACAGCTATTCCTGTAGGCCCTTCAAATTGCCCCTCGCCCGACCCCTTGGTTCCCCACACACGCGTGTAAAGCTTAGTTTCAGAATTGAATTCAGCAATGCGGGCTCGTCCCTGATCAATAATATAAATGCGCTTATTCGGGCCAATGGTTAGGTCGCGGGGGCCATAAAATCCCGTACCTTCCCCATCAAATCCAGTTTCAAACACTCCTTCGGGATTGAATTTCATCATTCTGTGAATGCCTGCGTCCACGACATAGACATTCCCGTCAACATCAACAACAACTCCGTTTGGATCTTTAAGATTGGTTTCGTCAGGGCCGTTCTTGCCAAACTCTATAAGAAATTTGCCGTCGGGATCAAATTTTTGTATTCGCCCATTGCCACTATCTGCAACATATAAATTGCCTTTGTTATCGGTAGCAAGCCCCCTCGGACGTGATAACCGTCCAGGCTCCGAACCAGGCCCGGCATTAAAGACCGAAGGAGCAAGGTTTGCATCTGCCGGAACCGGAGTGGAAAACTCTGAAATATCGTGCATCTGATTTCGATAAAGTATGAATTTGTCCTGAAATATCGTTTGACAATCTGTGCAGGTGCCTTTGGAGCTTATCACCAAAGCTCCCTCCGGCGGATTTTGACGATCGAGAAGATGTACAAAATTCGAGCTATCGACCCCCATGGTTGCCCCGTGCCACAGAGCAAGCATGTAAGTAGGTTCTCCAAAGTCGTGCAGGTAGATCGGCCGGCTTTCTTCCTCGAGTGCTCTGGCTAAAACTCTAGGATATGATTCGTGAAACACGGCCTTTCTGGTTGCCGACTCCCCATTCTTTCTGAACACGATCTGGAACCTGACCGCCTGCACTGCTGTCAGCAAAAGCAAAGCGACAAGCAATCCGCGCCGCATGTAATATTCACTGGAACCGAAGAAGCTTGTTGTGCGGCTTGATGATCGGTCAGCAATAACGGAGCCAGATGTATCAGATCCCGCCGGTTTGTTATCGTAAATGCCCAACAGCCACGAGAGTGCCGGCACCGTCAAGAGCATAAAAAAGATCGGGAACACAATATCTCGCATCGAATGATTGCGTTCAATAGTTATTGCACCGGGAACCAGCGAAGCGATCGCTCCATAAACGATGTATCTCCACCAAAGGCTGGAACGATGTCTGATCAAAATGATCAAAACGCCAAACAAACCCAGCGCGAAAGTTGCTACGAGAAATTCACCCGTTCCTGATTCCGGAACATGGTGGCGCGGCAGCGGATCGCCTTCGAGTATGAAAAATTTGAGATTAAGGTCCTGGTAAAGCGCCGAAAGTATCGCTCCAATGTTTTCCAAGAAAGAATTTTCCTTGGACATATTCGTAGCTCTCAGAAAACGCCCTGAGACCCGCAGCGGACTCTGGTAATACATTACGAAGAACGGGATCATCGACAGAGCATACAGGACACCAACGAGGATCACATTGATCAATGCGCGCAGATTCACTGCAAAAATCAGCAGGCCTAGTCCAAAGAGCGGGCCGATCACACGCCCTGTTGCATAACTATATGTGATCAACGAGAGACCGATCGCAAGTAAAAAGACGTCCGTGAGCTTCCATTTTTCTCGTAACTGAGCGTTGTACAAAACGCACAAAAAACCTGCGACGGAAATCTGCAGGGCGAAATGTTCCATTACGAACCGCCCATACTCAAAAAACCACGGTGTCACCGCCCCTGTAGCAACAACTATGACGGCAATTGAAACTCTCCGGGTAAGCCGCCAGGCCAAAAATCCTATCAACAAGATCGTCGCAAACACACATGTTGCTGTAAAAATTCTCGCTGAGATGACGCTAGGCGAAATGATCGTATACATGCCGGCCAAAAGATACATCGACGGAGCGTTCACCCATTGCGTCCATCCCTGCGTGTAACATTGATAGAGAATCGGCATAAATTGTCCCGATTCGCTGTATCCGGTTTGCGAGATCAGATATGCGTTGTATGCGATGCAAGATTCGTCAACGTAAAAGCCGGGGGGATTCGTAGAGATGCCGTTGATGAAAAAGGCGTAAAGAACGGCGACAAAGATAAAGCCTAACAACGTGTTGCGAACTTTTGGCTTAAAAGTGTTTCCGGACATACTTTTTCGATTATTTTTCCGTTATGATTGCCGCCCTAACTGGTCATATCGAGAGGTTTCTCGAGCACAAACAACAGATTCTTGCCTAGCGGAGGACTGACTACACTCTCCGAAAGTTTTACAAGCGGCACGGCGTACGTGTCGTAAAGTTTCACCACACTGCTTTCTAGATCAGCGGAACCGAAGATCCTGTATTTTACGAACCACGGAAAAATTCCCGCAAAATCAAAAAATTTCTGAACTCGAATTTTGAATCCTGCCTCAAGTGATTTCTCGACAAGCTCTTTTTTCACGTATCTGCGAAAATGTCCAACGGCGCGGTCGAACGCTCCATAAAGGATCGGCAGTGCTGGAACGAAGATCAAAGCATGTCCGCCGGGAACAAGACTCTCAAATATATGGCGAAGTTCCTTACGGTCATCTTCGATGTGCTCAAGAACATTAATATATATGATCGTATCCGGCTGTTGCTCGGCTACAATATCATCACAGACTGCGGAGAATACATTGTTGTAGAACTTGAGCGAAACACTCTCGGACGAGATATTATTTATAAGCTTTGCGTACATCTCCGAGGGTTCTACAAGCGAAAGGCTCACGGGATTTTCCCCAAGCAAGAGCCCGGAAAAAAGGCCGGTGCCGGCTCCAACCTCTACGATATGCTTTCCGACGAACGGGTGATATTCGGCAAGTATCCATCGGTGATAATTCGCCGCGAATGCCATTGCCTCGAGGTCCTTACCCACATAGACGACATCATTTTTGGTATCTGCCAAAGTCATCTTTGAAATCCCTATTTAGTTGATTTATCTGTTTTATCTTTCTTATCGGTCTTTGCTGTCTTGTCGTTGCTTTCTGCCTCAATTGCAGGCCCCAACTCGAATTTAGAAATTCTGTTGCCCCCACTATTCACGACAAGCAGCCAGCGTTTCTTATTCGCCGTAAGTATAGCCATCGAAGACGGATTCTCCAGTTTTTGAGCGTCCTGAGGGTTAAATCCCTGCTTTGGCGCTCCGTTTTCGTCAAAGGCAAGCACTTCGTTAGTACTGCCGCTCGTAACGTAAACTGTTCTTGTTTCCTGGTCGAAGATAACGTCGGGAAACTCGCTCGACGATCGCTGCCAGGAAGGGATCGGCCATTGACGGACAAATTTCCCTTCAAGATCGAAAACCTGAATCCTTCCGTTGCCAAGATCGGCTACAAATATCAGATTAGCGCCGGTTCCAATGCCCGTAGCATCCCTGAACTCACCTTCACCCGAACCTGAAACTCCCCAAATAAACGAAAAATTCTTACTTGTCGGTTGGAATCTCGCAACTCTTGTTCGTCCCTGATCAACAATGTAAATCTGATTGTTCGGACCGATGACAAGATCGCGCGGACCGTAAAAACCGGTATCGGGGCCGTTGTGCTCCTCGGCGAAAGTTCCGTCGGAATTGTATTTCAAAAATTTATGATTACCGGCGTCCGTAACATATAAATTGCCTTCCGCGTCGATGGCCACGCCGTTTGGTTCCTTTATTTTGCCTTCACGCTCGCCGGGGTCGCCGATGATAGAGATAAATTTCCCGTCGGCGTCGAATTTTTGTATGCGGTTATTGCCGGTATCGGCTACATAAAAATTGCCCTTTTCGTCAACGGCGATACCACGCGGTTTTACGAACTTGCCGGGCGAGCTCCCTTCGCCGCCTCTGAAAGCGGGCACAGCTTCATCCGGGTTTATAGGCGCACGAGGCTCTTCGGGTGGCAGCTGCACTTCAGGTTTTGGCTCACCAAGTTCATCAGGCACTTTGTAGATAGTCAGCTTGCCGTATTTATTCTGCGTATCTTCAAAAACAACGTCAAAATACGCTTCAAAAATCGATTCGTTGAGTTTCTTTATGGCATCATTGCTCTTTCTGAGGCCGTTGTCTATCGCAACGTAATTGATACCGTTTTCCTTTAGGAGATCAAAAACTTCCTGAGGATTTGTCGATTCGAACATTCGCACATAAAGACGATCGCGTGTGTGGGTATCATAACCCGCGCCCCAGGCATAATATGGATGCCCGTAAAATAACTTGCGGCCGGCTAACAGAATGCCGTGACTCGTATATCGCCACGAAAGGAATACCGATTTAGGATCAGTATTTTCATCGACCCACTTCACCAGAGGATCATTGCCGTAAGCGACCTCGCCCCAGCCGGTTGTGTGGAATGGATACAGATCAAGCATGCCGCTCAACGTGATGAGGATAGTTAGAACAATCGCAACTACGCGAGAGAGTATTGCCGTGCCTAATATTCTGAAATTCCATATCGAAACGAGGGCCGCTGCCGTATACAGATTCGTAATAACAACCCAGAGATTGAGGAATTTGTGATTTGTCATCACCTCAATGCTAAATTGAAAACAAAAGGTTAGAATGATCAAGCTGCATAAGGCTAGGAATAGCCTCCGCTGGAATGATGTGCCGATGATCAGAGCGATCGTGATAAGCAGCCATTTGAATCCGAATATCCAGCCGATATACTCAACCACCTCCATAACAGTGGCTCTTGGAGTTAACGTATATCCCCAACCGATCAGCGAATACCCGGGATCGGCCATGCCGCCGGTTTTCAGAAATATTACTTGCGGCACCGCAAATATTGCAGTGGCAATGCCAAGAGCGACCATCTGCCTCCGCTGCGGGAACAGCACAAAAAGCACAGCGAGAACTGCAAATGCTGAAACGAAGATAGCTCCGTTCCACATCGGCATAAGTCCGAGAAGTACGCCCGCAAAAATAAAGGAGGTGATGCCCTCGGTCCCCTCACTGAGCCAATCGCCGGCTGACTTGCGCGGTTTTATGATCTCCGGCGGGGTTGCGGGTAGGATGTCTTCGCGGATCGATTCATCTGGATCGACAACAGGTTCGTTGACAGGAAATTCTTCGCTTTGAATCGGTTCGTCTGCGACACCTTCGTCTCCGGCTGGAGCCTCATCTGGTAGAGTTTCCGGACTTTCCTTTTCAGGATCACCGTCGCTACCGGACGCCGTTCCGCGGGCAATGAAATTTTCGCGATCACCAAGATCCGTCTTTTTCGAAGCCTTGCTATCGGGCAGCGGTTCGTCTAACTCAAGGATGTCCGCGTCCGAAGTCAGGTCATCAGAATGTTGAGGGTCAGCGAAGACAGGTTTTTCTTGTGCTTCGGCCGCAAATGGATCGGCATTAATGGGAGGCGGAACAACTCCGCCAATGGACTCAGGCTGCCAGCCTTCCGATGTCTCAGGGCTTTCGCTCTGCTGTTCCATTGCCCGCGTCTCGGCCTCGATCCGGGCTTGTTC
>CAZUEI010000040.1:0-10789 GCA_964618985.1 uncultured Chloracidobacterium sp. | reverse complement strand
GCGATCTGCACACAGTTGGGTACTGCCGGTGCACCTTATCCGTCAACGATCCAGGTCGTAGGCGGCCCGCTGCAAATTGATGGGATCCGTGTAACGTTGATCGATGTGTTCCACGTATTCCCCGATAATATGGACTTCCTGCTCGTCGGGCCTAACGGAGCGAGATTCCTTCTGATGGCCGATGCCGGCGGTTCGCTGCCGCTCAATGCGCCGGGAGTCACGCTGACCTTCAGCGACGCCGCCGGAGCCGTACTGCCTGATTCGGCACCGTTGACTACGGGAACTTTCGAGCCGACAAGTTGGGAGCCCGGACAGTTGAGCTTCCCGGCACCTGCACCGGCTGCACCTTATAACGAACCGGGCAGTACGCTCGGAGGAAGCGGGACGCAGACGCTGTCGGGCAACTTCCCAAGGTTCAGCAACTCGAACGGAACATGGAGCCTCTACATGCGTGACGATGGCGGGCTGCTCGAAGTACCGACTGCGATCACCGGCTGTGTAAACGGCGGATGGTCGATCCAGTTCATCCCGACGACAGCTGCAGGCCTGAGCATTTCCGGCCGCGTGGCTACAGCGGGTGGACAAGGCATACGTAATGCTTCGGTTGTGATAACGGGCAACTCGCTCGCCGATCCGATCGTGACGCAGACCGGATCGTTTGGTTACTATACGTTCAACGGCCTAAGGGCAGGCGAGACGTATGTGCTGACGGTCAATTCGCGTCGCTACACGTTCAGCGTGCCGAGCCGCGTTATAAGCCTCGTTGACAACGTGGTTGACGCCGACTTCATAGCTGACCCTCTGGAATAGTGGCCGGTAAATTCAGCCCCGCTTTGAAGCGGGCATAAAAAACAAAGCACGAGCCGGCATCAAACCTGCTCGTGCTTTTTTTCGTCCCTGCCCTCTGCAACACAAAGTTAACTTTGAAATCGACTTGAATTAGCTTATAATGCGGGATAATCGTTGATGTCGTTATCGAAGGGGAAATGCGATCGCTGTCCTTATAGGATACATTGCCTTCCCGGTTTGAAAATTCGCGTAAAAATTTGTGAGGGAGTTAAAATATTATGTTTACACGCCAAAGGCCAATTCGCTTTAGTGCCGTTAGATTTGCAATTATAGCCGTCATCGGCATCCCATTCTTTACATTAGCGGTCGCCGGAACAAGCGCGGCTCATCTTTCATTTATCGATTCGTTAAAAGGGTTTTTTGGCATTAATCAACCTGCCGAACGCGCTGCATCGGGTGATGATCTTGAGAAATCGTTTGCTTCTACGACATTGGTCATAAGCCAGGCCTACGGCGGCGGCGGCGGCTCGACGGGAACATACCTGCATGATTACGTCGAGCTGAAGAACATATCGAGCAGCCCGCAATCTCTCAATGGTCTGTCGCTGTATTACGGTTCGGCGGCCGGACAGTTTGCGAGCACGGCGACAAACGCGTTTGCTCTTCCCGACACAACCCTCAACCCCGGACAATATTATCTTGTGCAGCTTGGCGCCGCTGGAACGGCAGGAGCACCTCTGCCTGTAACTCCCGATGCAACGACAACGAATTTGAGCATGTCTGCGACGAATGGCAAAGTTGCACTCGTGACGGCCGCCCTTCCGATCAACACGTGCGGAGCCACCGCGACGCCGTGCGCTTTGCCCAATGCCGCCATCATCGATCTCGTTGCATGGGGCACGGCAAACAACGCCGAAGGCGGAGCCGCGACCAACGCCGGAGCCTCTCTGACATCGGTTCAAGGAAACGTCCGAAAGAACAACGGCTGTCAGGACACAGACAACAACAACAACGATTTCGACATCATCACGGCACCGGTTCCGCGAAACACTGCGACGGCTCCCGCATCGTGCGGCGGTGCGACGCCAACTGCGTCACCTTCACCGACATCCACGACACCGCCGATCTCGGCGACACCGACCAACACCGCGACAGCGACAGCGACCATAACAGCAACAGCGACGGCAAGCCCGAGCCCCGCTCAAGGAGGAACGCTCGTTCTGAGCCAGGTTGACGGAGGCGGAGGCGGAAGCACGGGAACCTATCTGAACGACTACGTTGAGATCAAAAACATCTCGAGCAGCCCACGTTCGCTAAACGGATTGTCGTTGTATTACGGCTCGGCGCTCGGCAACTTTGCCAGCACGGCGACAAATGCGTTCGCTTTGCCTGACGTTAGCTTAAATCCGGGACAGTATTATCTCGTCCAGCTCGGCAACGCCGGAACTGTCGGAGCACCGCTGCCCGTCACCCCTGATGCGACGACCACAAATCTGAACATGTCGGGAACCAACGGCAAGGTCGCCCTGGTAACAGCAGGGCTTGCGATAAACACTTGCGGCGCAACTGCGACGCCGTGCGACGCAACACAGCTTTCTTTCATCGTTGACTGGGTCGCCTACGGAGCTGCCGGAAACGGCACTGCCGGTAACGGCGAAGGCGGGACGTCGGTAAACAACGGAGCAGCCCTCACCCCCACCCAGGGCGGCGTGCGCAAACAAAACGGGTGCCAGGACACGAACAACAACAACAACGACTTCGACGTCGTAACCGATCCTGTCCCGCGCAACTCATCAACCGCAGCAGCACCATGCGTGGTCGGAACCCCGACAAATACGGCAACTGCTTCGCCGTCGCCGACAAATACTTTTACGCCGACCAACACCGCGACAGCGACAGCGACCATAACAGCAACAGCGACGGCTTCTCCAAGCCCTGCACAGCCAGGACAGCTTGTTCTGAGCCAGGTTGACGGCGGCGGCGGCGGATCGACCGGAACATATCTGTTCGATTATGTCGAGATCAAGAATATAAGCAGCAGCGCCCGGTCGCTCGCTGGATTGTGGCTCTATTACGGTTCTGCAACGGGGAATTTTGCCACCACCGCATCGAATGCGTTCGAGTTGCCAAACGTGAGCCTTAATCCGGGGCAATACTATCTTGTGCAGCTTGGCACGGCCGGAACGATAGGAGCTCAGTTCCCTGTCACTCCTGACGTAACGACCGCAAACCTGAATATGTCCGGAACCAACGGCAAAGTGGCTCTGGTCACGTCCAGCTTGGCGCAAAATGCATGTGGATCCGCAGCGACGCCGTGCGACGCGACGCAGCTTTCGTTAATCGTCGATTGGGTCGCCTACGGAGCCGCCGGAAACGGCACCGCAGGCAACGGCGAAGGCGGCACGTCGGTCAACAACGGCGTGGCAATGGTTGCCACACAGGGCGGCGTCCGCAAGAGCGGCGGCTGTCAGGACACGAACAACAACAACAACGACTTTGACGTTGTAACTGACCCCGTTCCGAGAAATAGCTCGTCAGCGGCAGCCCCCTGTGCCGGCGGCCCATCTCCGACACTAACAAGCACTTCGACATCTACGGCAACGGCTACGGCCACAAACACGCCGACCGGTGCCCCTACTTCAACGCCTTCCTGTAGCGGCAACACCCCGCTTTCAGCAGACCAGGAAGTACCGCCAAATAGTTCGCTGGGAACAGGCTTGGGAGCAGTTTCGCTCAACGCAGATCAAAACCTAATAACTGTGAATCTGAGTTTCTCAGGTTTAACAAGCAATGCAACGGCGGCTCACATTCACGGTCCGGCGGCTATAGGCGTCAATGCGCCCGTCTTATTCGGACTGGCTGGCGTGCCGGGCGCAATGAGTGGATCTATACCGCAGCAAACATTCGCTGTCACTCCGACACAGGTGGCACAGCTTCGAGCAGGGCTGCTTTATTTTAATGTTCATACAGGCAATTTCCCGGGTGGCGAAATCCGAGGCCAAATATTGTTGCGTTGCTCTGCCGTGAGGGCTGATTTCGACGGCGACGGCAAGAGTGATGTTTCGGTTTTCCGTCCGGCAGAAGGCAATTGGTTTCTAAATCGCACAAATGCAGGTTTGTTGGGAGTTACCTTTGGTCTGAATGGCGATCTTCCGATTCCGGGCGATTACGACGGCGACGGCAAAACCGACATCGCTGTTTTCCGAGGCGACCCGACCGGCCAAAACCCGAATCATTATATTCTAAACAGCTCGGACAATACGGTTACTTATGCTTATTGGGGACTGAACACCGACACGCCGCTGTCGGGCGATTACGACGGCGACGGCAAAACTGACATCACCGTTTACCGTGCGTCGAACAACACTTGGTATATTATGCGGAGCAGTGGTGGCAGTGACGCTTTGAATTTCGGAGCGGCCGGTGATCTGCCATTGTTCATGGACTACGATGGCGACGGCAGATCGGACATTGCAGTATTCCGCCCCTCAAACGGAACATGGTATATCGCAAGGCGGACCGGCATTCCGGCCCAGAACTTCGACGCGATCCCGTTCGGCACAAACGGCGACATGCCCGTTCCGGCCGATTTCGACGGCGACCGCAAAGACGACGTTGCGGTCTTCCGTCCTTCGACCGGCACTTGGTATGGGTTACTAAGTTTAGAAGGATTTGCCGCAGTAAATTTCGGCCTGAACGGAGATATTCCTGTGCCCGCAGATTATGACGGCGACTCACAAGCTGACGTCGCTGTCTATCGTAACGGCATCTGGTATTTCGACCTGTCGGGATCGGGCTTTACAGCGGTTAACTACGGAATTTCAACAGACATCCCGCTTCCGAAGCGATATATTCCGTAAACTTTCGCACATGCGGGTGGTACTTCTAGTGGAAACGAGCGTGCGGTCAGTTACAATCGCACGCTCTTTTTGATTAGTCAATATTGAAATATTTCGCTTCGGGGTGATGAAGAATTATCGCCGAAGTCGATTGCTCCGGGTCAAGCATGAATTCGTCCGTTAACTCAACACCGATACGCGAAGGATCGAGAAGCTCGAACAGTTTCGTCTGATCTTCGATATTCGGGCACGCCGGATAACCAAAGCTGTAACGCGAGCCTTGATAACCCTGGTGAAATAATTTTGTGAGTTCGGGAGCATCGTTTGCAGCAATGCCAAGTTCCTCACGAACACGTTTATGCCACATTTCGGCGAGTGCCTCGGCGGACTCCACTGAAAGCCCGTGGAATAACAGATAATCGGTGTAATTGTCCGCTTTGAAGAGTTTCGCCGAATACTCACTCGCTTTTCGGCCCATCGTCACGAGATCAAATGCGACAACGTCAGTTTTGCCTGATTCGACTGACGCAAAATAATCGGCAAGGCACAGATTTTTGCTGCCGCGCTGTTCACGCGGCTGTCGTGGAAAGGTGAATCGCATTCGTTCCGTCGTCTCGTCGTCCTGATAAATGACCAGGTCGTTACCGCTCGAATGACATGGAAAATATCCATAAACGAGCTTCGCCTCGAGCAGTTTTTCGCGTATCGCGGTTGCTTTGATCTCGGCAAATTTTGGATAGACAGTCTCGTTGAGAATAGCCTGATACTCCTCGGTCGATTGTTTGCCTTGCTTGTATTGCCACTGCCCCTTGAACAAAGCGGTCTCGTTAATAAAGTCGAAGACTTTCGTCAGATCGGTGATCTCGACCACCTTTGAGCCATAAAATGGAGCTTTTGGTATGGAGATGTCTGTCGAAATATCTGACCGGGTCGTGTGCGTTGTGTCACCCGCCGAACGCGTCGAGACACGAGCCGCTGCCTTGCCGAGTTTCGCATCCTCGCCAACCAGATCTTCGGCGTCGGTCACTGTTTCGACCTGATCGTTTGTAACGGAGTCGACCATAGCGACTTTGGACTTTGGACTTTGGACTTTGGCCCCTTCACCTCCGGTAAGACCGTCCATCGCGTGCAGCCCGTCAAAAGCATCACGTGCATAGAAAAGCTGGCCTTTGTAAAGTGGCACAAGATCGGCATCGACGTAGCGGCGATTCAAAGCCGCACCGCCCAGAATTACGGGCACGTTTATTCCGCGCTCGTTCATCAATTCGAGGTTGTCACGCATTATGAGCGTGGATTTTACAAGCAAGCCACTCATCCCGATGGCGTCGGCCTTTGTTTCTTCCCACGCGCGAAGGATGTCGTCGATCGGCTGTTTGATGCCGAGATTAATGACCTTATAACCGTTATTGGTGAGGATAATATCAACCAGATTTTTCCCGATGTCATGCACGTCACCCTTAACGGTCGCGAGAACGAGCACGCCCTTGTTTGAGCCCTCGACCTTTTCCATAAATGGCTCGAGGAACTTCACAGCGGCCTTCATAGATTCTGCCGACTGCAACACAAACGGAAGCTGCATCTGCCCGCTGCCAAAAAGATCGCCGACCGTTTTCATACCGTCGAGCAAAATGTCATTGATGATCTCGAGCGGCGGATATTTCTCAAGAGCGACTTTGAGCGAATCTTCCAGTCCGATGCGTTCACCGTCGATGATGTGGTGCTTTAATTTTTCTTCGATCGGGAGATTCGAAATATCCGGCTTGATCGACTGGGCCGATTTACCCTCAAACATCGTTGAAAACTCTCCGAGCGGATCGTATGTGCAGATATCACCATCAAATTTGCGACGGTCGTAGATCAGATCGCGGGCTGTGTCGATCTCATGTTCGCTAAAGCGCATCAGCGGTAAGATCTTTGATGCGTTGACGATGGCCGAATTCATTCCGGCCTCGACACAGTCGTGCAAAAACACCGAATTTAAAACAACGCGCGCAGCGGGATTCAGGCCGAATGAAATATTTGAAACACCGAGAATGATGTTGGCTTCGGGTAATTCCTCATGAATCTGTTTGATCGCATTTATCGTTTCGACAGCATTCTTGCGGTCTTCCTCGATACCGGTCGAGATCGGCAGTGCGAGCGGATCGAAGAAAATATCGTGGCCCGGAATGCCGAATTCCGTCGCCTGTTTGTAGGCTCGCCGCGCGATCCTTATCTTGTCGTTCAACAATCGGGCCATTCCGTCCTCATCTATAAGGCCTATAACGACACTCGCGCCGTATTCCTTTGCGAGACTTAAAACTTTAAGAAATCGCGGTTCGCCGTCTTCGTAATTGGTGGAATTGAGAATGCACTTGCCTCCCGCGTGTTCGAGGCCTGCCTCCATCTTTTCCCACTCGGTTGAATCGAACATCAGCGGTATTTTGACACTCGTCGCGAGCCTCGCTGCGAGCGTGTGCATATCCGCAACGCCGTCACGGCCGACAAAATCGACATTAACGTCAAGAATGTGTGCTCCTTCTTTCTCTTGTGATTTGGCGAGGTTGACAAGACCGTCCCAGTCCTCTGCATCGAGCAGGTCACGCATTTTCTTTGAACCGCTGGCGTTTACGCGCTCACCAACGATCAAAAAAGAAGCATCCTGAGTGTAAGGCTGTTGGAAATAGATCGACGATGCCGATGGAGCCAATTTTGCGTTTCTCTGTTTTGGCGACATTCCGCCGACACGTTCAATAACCTGTCGCAAATGCTCCGGTGAAGTCCCGCAGCAGCCGCCAACGATGTTCGCCCCGAAGTCCTTTGCAAAATGCTCGACCTGCGCCGCAAACGTCTCCGGCGTCTCGTCATAATGCTGCTTACCGTCCTTGACCTCAGGCAAACCTGCATTCGGCAGAACGGAAACAGGCAACGGGGAGTTTTCGCACAGATATCGAAAGCTCTCGGCCATGTGCTTCGGACCGGTGCCGCAATTCATTCCTATTACGTCGATCGGAAACGGTTCAAGCGCGGTCAAGGCAGCGCCGATCTCGGTTCCATTCAACATAGTGCCGAAGATCTCGATGGTCACCTGAGCAATAACCGGTATGCGAATTTTGTGGGTCTCAAAATGCTCAAAGATCGCGGCCAACGACGCTTTCGTTTGCAGTAAGTCTTGACACGTCTCGACTATCAGTAGGTCGCTGCCGCCGTCAACCAGGCCGCGAACCTGTTCGCGATACGCATTCTTCATATCACGATATGTTATGTGGCCGAGCGTCGGCAGTTTAGTTCCCGGCCCGATCGAACCGGCGACAAATCGAGGTTTATCAGCCGTCGAATAATCTCCCACGATGCGTTTTGCAAGCTCGGCCGCTTTTTTGTTTACGTCGTAGGTCTTGTCGGCAATGCCAAACTCGGTCAGCACAACCTCGCTGCCGCCGAAGCTGTTCGTCTCGATCACGTCGCAGCCGACATCAAGAAAAGCAGTGTGTACAGCCTCGATCGCGTCAGGCCGCGTGTAAAGCAGATTCTCGGAGCAGTTCTCAAAATTCGGCCCGCCCCAATCTTCGATCGGCAAATTGAGCGACTGCAAATATGTCCCCATCGCACCGTCGAAGACGATGATCTTTTGTTTTAACAGATCGAGAAACGGAGTCATAAATCAAAAACTCTGTGCCTAAACAAGCACAGAGTTTTTTTAAATCAGAAAGTTTAACTCTTTGCTGTTTAGCGGTTTATTTTACGTGGCCGCAAGTTGCAATAACTCACCACGTTACGACTATAGAGTTTAGAGAATCCTGAGCCGGGAGTCAAGCATTAAGCCAACTCCCGCTCAATCACGGATGTCATTTCCCAAGAGCGGCCTTAAATTGGGATTCGAAATTATTGATAAAGCCCATAATGTTGTCCTGTCCCTTAAACTTGGCCTTTAACAGGTCAAAGGCTTCCTGGCCGCGCGGGTCGGCTATTTTGATGATCGCACGCAGGCCGTTCACCATGCCGTTGAAATTGGTCGCATCAACAGCCTTCTTGAACTTTTCAGAGATCAATGGATATGCACGCGAATCGCCTTTGCCGGTCGCCCCGACGACGGCGAGTGCGTTCGTCCGGATATTCATCGAAAGCGACGTGTCAGTCGCGATCTTGTAACCGACATCAAAAGCACGCTTGTCGCCAAGTTCGGCAAGACCGTTAAGGCCGGCGATCTGGATGCGGCCTTTCCACGACGGCGTGTTGGTAAGTTTTACAAGAGCATCGAAAGCACGCGCATCTTTGGTTCGGCCCAGAGCGGCGGCAGCTTCGTCGATGACGCCATAGCTGCGGTCGCTTAGTGCGGCGAAAAACACACCGGCATGTTTTGCGTCTTTTGTTTCGCCCAGCAGACGGATCGCCTCGGCTCGTATGATCGGCTGCGTATCTTTTGCAAGACGCATTGTGGCCTGTTCAACATTGGCATCGAGCTTTGCTGCTACACGTTCCTGTCCTGGAAAAGGGTCGGGTGAGTAAATGTTTGCGATAACCGACAAAGCGGCTCGGCGAATACGCCAAAAAGGATCTTTTTCAGCCGAGTTGATGAGAGCTGTGACTATCCGCTGTTTTTCGGCAGCATCCGAGGCTTTCTTTTCAAGTTCGCCCATGGCCCAGCGGCGGCCGAGCACGTCTTTATCATTTTGCATCTGGTAAAGAAGCTCGTCGGTCGATTTGTCGAACTTCATTTCCTTCAGAAGCGTCCCTTCATAATCAAAATTCACCAGCTTAGGTTTCGTCGCGGCATCAAATGTAAAAACATTCTCAGCTTGTGGCTTGAGCCAGACGCGCTCGATGCGGTTGTCGATCTCAACATCGGCATATGACTGATAAAACTCAACCTGCGGATATTCGTTACTAATGTCGATCTTCTGCGTTTGTTTTACATTGAGCGTCAGTTTTTTCGATGCGTCATCGTAATTTTGGGCGACCTCAAACACCGGATGTCCCATTTTGTAAAGCCACTGGTCAAAGAACCAATCCATTGACTGGCCGCTCGTTTCCTCGACCGCAATGCGCAGATCCTCGGTCGAAACAGGTTGGTGAGCGTTGGTCGTCAGGTAATTTTTCAGCGATGCAAAGAAAAGCTTGTCGCCAAGATGCTTTCGCAGCATGTGCAGCACGGCACCGCCGCCCGGATAGGCGTAAGTGTCAAACATCCCATCTTTACTGGCATAATATTTGGTCACAATTGGCCGCCGGTTGCCCTGCTTCCATGTATCTAACGTAGCGTTCTGATTGCCGCGAACGTCCGCATATAGAAACTCTTCGTGCCCTTTCAGCTTTTCGGTCCACATAGCCTGCATGTAGGTGGCAAAACTCTCATTGAGCCATATCTGCCCCCAATCGCGGCACGTCACATAATCGCCGAACCACTGATGCGCCAGTTCGTGAGATTGCAGGCCTTCACTGTCGGTGTCAAGCAATTCGCGATCGTCGTGGATCATTTCCTCGATCATCGTCGTCGCCGAAATATTTTCCATCCCGCCGCCAAAATCTTCGACAAAAGCCTGTGAATATTTTGGATAAGGATATTTTACGCCCGTGATCTCAGAGAAAAACTTCATTGTCGCCGGAAGGTTCTTGACCGTTGCCGCGACCTCTTTCTTTTCGTTTGTATACCCGTAATTGTAAACCGGAATGCCCTCAAAATCCTGAACTACAGGATCAGTGTTACTAACAACGATTGACGACAGATAATTCGTATAAGGCTGATCCATCTTCCAGTGAAACGTGCGGGTATTGTCGCCGTTATCCTTCGTCACGACCAGCCTGCCGTTTGAAACTACGCTGAAAGGCTTTTCAACGGTGGCGCGAATATCGGTCGTTCGGAAATCATTAGGGCTGTCGTACGACGGGAACCAGTAGCGGTTAAATTCCGTTTCGCCCTGCGACCATATCTGTTTCGGTTTAGTCGGATCGTCGGCGGTCGGTTTGATAAAACGCAGGCCGCGTCCAAAGCCGCCGAGTATTCCATCCGCGTCGGCCGAATTCACATAGTTGGTCTTGTATGCGATCTTGACAGCGACATTCTCGCCGCTTCTGTAAACACGGTCGAGTATTATTTCGAGATTGTCGTCGCCGGCCTTGCCGTCATAATTGAACTTTAGAGTTTTGCCGTTTGCCAGCGTCACCGAGTCGATGCTCATCATCGC
>CAZUEI010000039.1:0-11143 GCA_964618985.1 uncultured Chloracidobacterium sp. | reverse complement strand
CCTATCCGGAAATGAAAATGAAGGACGAGGTTTGGGCGGAAGTGATAGACGAGCGTTAAACGTCAAGCTGCACAATTGTCGCTCCCCAGCTGCCGGAAAACTCCGGCGCATTTTTAAAAGACTTCACAAAATCACTTTCCGAAAGTACTTTTCTAACTATCTCTCGCTGGACGCCGACGCCTTTGCCGTGAATTATCCTGACGATTGAAAAGCCTTTTTTGTGAGCCTCGACAAGATAAGCCTCGACAACATCTCTTATGTCCCGCGGGCTGAATGAATGCAGATCGAGCGAATCGGTGATCTCGATCTCGACTGGCTCAGGAAAAGGATTTTCTTCTGCTTCGGTCATCGGCCTTTTGTCTGTTTTGTTTGATACTGGCCGATGTCTTCGGGCGGCGTTACCCTCATTCGGTTCTTGTCCTTGAAAACCACAAACCGTTTTTCGTCCATCGAACCTGAAGCCAGATTGCGAAGCTTGACTGTGAAGGTCTTGTTGTCGCCCTTTCCATCGACGATCAGCGGCAGAGCGCCCCAAACTTCCATGCCGGGAGCGGATCGCCAAACGGTGTAATAGCTCTGATCGTATTTATCGAACGCTAGGACAACAATTGCGTCAAAATCAGGCTCGACGCCGTCGATTGGTTTTGAGTAATTGTTACGCGACAAAACTACCCAGCTTCCGGGCGCAAGAGATTTATCGCCGACTCCGACCTTATTCGCCGAATCTGCGTCAAGACGCTGCCATGTGACAAATTTGCGGTTGTTTGCCTGAAAGAAAACAATATCGCTCGGAACTTGGAGTTCGACCTGCCGGCCGAATATCCAACCCGCCGGCGCGGGCGAAACAGACGGATCTATCCGCACCTGATACCAGATGTCGTATTTATCCTCGATCTTTTCCGGTTCGCCTTCTTTGGCAGCCTCGATCTCTTCGTTCTTAGATCGTTTGCCAGTTTTCTGCTGTCCTTTAGGAGCATCGTCAACGTCAGGAACTTCCTGTTTCGGAACAAATTTCCACGCCATGATCTCAAATGTAGACCCGTTGGCGAGCTTAAAGAAAACGTTCTCAGGACTCATGTCGGGAGCAGAACGAAGGTTCGAAGCTGAGCGAATAATACCTGCTGCCTGCGGCGAGCGATTTTGAAACTCCTCGGCGAGTTTTTTTGACCTTGCAAGCGTGTCGCTGGTGATGACGTTCTGCGCCTCGATCCAGCCTTCGGTTTGTGCTTCGTCGTGGGCCCGCACGCGAAACCACGGAACCTTTTCAAACTCGACCTGATCGATGACGTCTAGCCGGTCATTGCGCTTTACCTCAAGCAGGTCAGCCGCCACAACCGAATACGAAGTGCGAATCTGCGCCGTCTTGGAAATAACCGTCGCAGTATCGGTCGGTCCCAAAAAGCTGGCGTCAAGCAGGCTGCAGCCCATCTGGCCAAGTGCCGCAAATATCAACAGGATCAATAGAAAATTGCGTAATTTCATCATTGCTTAGAAGCTAATTTCCGCCAGTTATTATAACCCAACTTGTCCAATAAATCCTTTTGCCTGCCTGACGGTTTTGCGATTACTTTCAGTTTTGCCGTTTGATCTTTTAACTCGGCTTCAAGTCCTGCTCCTTTTAGCAGATCGCTCCATTCAATGCTTTCAGAACCGGTTATATTTCTATCAATTATCGACGTGAGTTCGCTGTAAGATCCGAGCAGCTTGAGAACAGCGGCATTACCATCAGTTTCAGGATTTGGCGGTTTGTGGCTCTCGTAGAGTTTCCTAAGCAGATCGGTGACAGAGCGTTTCCCTTTCGACTTTTCCAGCAATGCAAGGTCACACAAAAAAGCAACCAACATCCCGCGTGCATAGATCAGCGTGTTGTTGTCGCCGACCCAACGGTTTCTTGAAGCGTCTAACAACGATAGTTTTTGGTTTTGCCCCTTGTTTATATCATACGCACGCGAAAGCGTGTCCAAATAATCGTCAAACCGAATACGGTTCAATGCAACACCCGTCTTGAGCGATTGATACAACGCAAAACCCTCATAGAACCAGTCGTAATTCCCGCTAAGATTCACTCCATTCGGAAACCAAAGGTGAAACATCTCGTGCCGCAACTGCTCATGAAGCTGCTGCTCAGCTTGCGAAGCAAAAGCTGTATCGGAAGTAACAATTGTGATGTTTCTTCCACGTGTTTCAGCTTCCCAAGTGTCTTTCGTATTATGACCCAATTTGATAATAGCGATCTCTACCGAAAGGGCTTGACCACCAAAACGGGCTTGATAATCCCGATGAATCGCAGTCACCATTAACCCACGTTCAAAATCTGGATGAATGTCACCTAGATAACACGTTGATACCGTGGCCGAACTTTTACGATTAGACAAATTGAATGCCTCGAGGCAGTTCCACCCTCTTCCAATATGGAATGTCGTCTGCGTAATATCCGTTACGTTAAATCCATAATAGTTCTTGTCTAAGCGAGGTACCGAAGTTCGAATTGGCCATGCTGGACGTCTAAACTCTTCAGGTATATCAAAAATGACAGTCGCGGCTCTAATATTCTCACTCTTTGGAAACTCCGGAAGCAGATCGTCGAGGGCAATAATTCCTGTATTTTTCATCATCCAAGACATATGCGCCAATAACTTTTGGTCTTTTGGCGACGTAAGTTTAACTTGATAACTCCACCGCTCGAAAGCGGCGTCGGCTACATATTCGCCCGGAGCAAAACGTTTGTAGGAAACGGGCGTTCCATTTGCATCGAACAGCTTCACGTCTGATATTCTTTCATCGGAAACGTCAATGCCTGCGACCGACGTTAAAAAAGCAAGATTTCGGCGCGGTATGCCCGCAATTTTTAGATTTTTACCGCTAATACTAACGATTTCAGGCTGAGAGGAATCTAATTTGATCGTGGCCTCGATGTCCTGAGCATTCGAGTTGTTAAATAAATGTAAAATCAGCACCGACGCGGCAAAAATCGGTAAAAATGATCGAAAAGTTTTTGACATTGGGCAAAGAGCAGGAATAAAATGACCTTTTGCACGTAGGCGTAAGTTCAGAATAGAGGATTTTATGAGTCTTATCAAAGTTATTATTTACGCTCTTGTATTTGTGTTGAGCCTGCTGTTTTTAGGACGGCACTTTTTCTAAAGCGTGGCCAGGCCAAAGTTTTTCCGGCTGTGATCGAATTAACGGCTTATTATCGAAATATATTTAATCAGGAAGCGGTCGAATAGGCCGCTTTTTTGTTTATGAGCGAATTGAGAAAGATAAAGCGTGCCCTAATCAGCGTTTCCGACAAAACAGGGCTTGTCGAATTTGCTTCTGAGTTAGCCGGATTTGGCGTCGAGATCATTTCGACCGGAGGCACGGCAAAAGCGTTGCGTGAAAGCGGCCTGACAGTTACTGACGTTTCAGAGGTAACCGGCTTTCCCGAAATGATGGATGGCCGCGTCAAAACTCTGCACCCGAAAATACACGGTGCTTTTCTTGCGTTAAGAGACAATGACGCCCACATCGCCTCGATGAACGAGCAAGGCATCGAGCCTATCGACCTTGTCGTCGTCAATCTCTATCCTTTCGAACAAACCATCGAAAAAGCCGGCGTCACGCTCGAAGAAGCAGTCGAAAACATCGACATCGGCGGCCCTGCAATGATCCGTTCCGCTGCAAAGAATTGGCGTGATGTAGTTGTCGTTACGGACTCGCTGCTTTATCCTGAGATCATCGACGAGCTAAAGAAAAACAACGGCTCCCTTTCGCTCGAAACCAGATCAAGACTCGCAGCACTCGCATACACACGCACGGCAAGCTACGACCAAGCGATCTCGGCGTTCCTGTCAGAACCGGGAGCGGTAGCGACTGGGTTCTTACCCTCTCTATCAATCCAACTCGCCAAACTCACCGACCTCCGTTACGGTGAAAATCCGCATCAAAAAGCGGCATTATACAAAACAGATGGTGGCGGCATTGCCGGTGCCGAGCAGCTTCACGGTAAGGAGATGTCGTTCAATAACTACGTTGATGCCGAAGCGGCCTGGAATCTCGTTCAGGACTTTGACGAACGCGCCGTCGCGATCATAAAGCACACAAATCCGTCCGGCGTTGGCGTGGGAGCAACAAACTTGGAAGCTTACAAACGAGCGCTTTCGACCGACCCTGTTTCGGCGTTCGGCGGTATCGTCGCATTTAATCGAAAGGTTGACGCAGACGCTGCAAAAGCAGTAATCGAAGTATTTTCTGAGGTCATTATTGCACCTGAATACGATGAAGAAGCCATCGAGGTATTCAAAACAAAGAAAAATCTGCGTGTGCTGAAACTCGGCCAAAACCAAAAACCAAAGACCAAAGACCAATCCTTGGAATACAAGCAGATTTCCGGCGGGTTTCTCGTCCAGGACGCTGACCTGCATCGGCTCACTATTGACGATCTCAACATCGTCACCGAACGCCAACCATCCGACAGCGAGATCAAATCAATGTTGTTAGCCTGGACCGTCTGCAAACACGTCAAATCAAACGCAATCGTCTTTGCCAACGAAAACCAAACTCTCGGCGTCGGCGCGGGACAGATGAATCGCGTTGATTCGGTGCGAATCGCAGCAATGCGGGCAGAGAGATTTAACCATGACCTTAAAGGCTCGGTTTTAGCATCGGATGCGTTCTTTCCTTTTCGCGATAATGTTGAAGAAGCTGGAAAATTTGGCGTCTCGGCGATCATTCAGCCGGGTGGTTCGATAAAAGACGACGAATCTATCGCCGCCGCTAATGAGCACGGCATAGCAATGGCATTTGCCGGAATTCGGCATTTCAGGCACTAGGCGTTTTGAGTTCCCACTTTAGTTGGCATATCATTGGGCAAAAGCTGTCTGACACGTAAAAACGTAAATATGCCGCCGCCTAAAGAGCCAGAAAAAATACTGAAAGGGATGCTGTTAGAACTTGAGCAGGAGATCAAGGAATTTATTCGGGTTGCCAAAGAAAAAGGCATGAGCAGGGCGGAAATTAACGATTTTTTGAAGCACCGCTGTGGAGCAACCCTGGATGAAGTTTGCAAAAATAAGCCCATACATTAGCCCTGAAAATGGCATTATTTGCTTGACAAGATGTTGTAGTAATGTTAAAACTATACACAATTAGGACGACTAGAGGAACGCTCGATTGGTTTTTTTGAATTCGAAAAACCCTCGGGCTTTTGTATTTTTATACTGATACTTTGAGGAGAAAATATTATGAAAAAAGTCTATACATTTTTATTAATGACAGCGGTAGCAGTTTCATTTGCTGCCTGCGGCGGCGCGGCTGAAAATAAGCCTGCTAATACAGCAAACGCCAACACCGCTAAACCTGCACCGGCGGCCCCGACTGCCGATGCCCTGCTCGCTCTCGAGAAGCAAGCAAATGAAGCTTATACCAAAGGCGATTCGAAATATTTCGAAAGCTTCCTGAGCGACAAATTTTCAATGGCCGGCATGAAGGGCGAACGCATGGACAAAGCCGCCGTTATAAAAATGATCGGCGGCGTCAAATGTGATGTTAAATCGTGGGATCTGACCGACCCGCAAATGTCCAAGATCGACAACGACACATATGCATTTAGCTACAAGGCCACATGGGACGGCACCTGCAATGACGGCCCTGGCGGCAAGACGATGAAGATACCTAGCCCGGTTCGTGGGGCCAGCGTTTTTGTCCGCAGCGGCGACAAATGGCTCGGCGCCTGGCACGGTGAAACGATGATCATCGAACCGAAGGGCGATGCCAAGAAGGACGAGGCCAAGAAAGATGATGTTAAGAAAGACGAGGCCAAAAATGCCGAGTTGAGGGCTGATGTTTCGAAAGACGTAGTCGAAAAGGAAGCAGCGAAGAAAGAAGAGGCAAAGAAGGCAGAGCCTAAGAAAGAAGAAGCTAAGAAGGAAGATGCCAAGAAAGATGACAAAGCAGCGACCAGTTCCGCTCCTGCAGAAGCTCCAAAGCCAGACGCCAACACCGAGGCTCTCGTGAAAATTCACACTTCCGGCTGGGAAGCATGGAAGGCGAAAGACGCCAAGAAGCTCGGGGAGATTACAATGGCAAATCTTTCAATTGTCGATCCTACCGGTATGTGGATGAGCGGCAAAGACGCTGTGCTCAAGCATTGGACCGAAACAATGAAGTGCGAAGGCATCAATAACGTCAAGGTCTCTGACGGTTTTGCAAGCGCAATTTCACCAACAGTCGAATTGCTCACGCTTAAGGGCACTGCCGACGGTTCCTGCGGCGGGCAAAAGAACGGCCCGCTTTATCAGGCTGCCGTCTATGTCAAGGAAGCCGACGCCTGGAAACTTGCGTTTATGTTTGAGTCGCCTGCGATGTAAATTTGGTAACATTAAAGGCTAACTAAAGGCCGCGATCTAAAGCAGGTCGCGGCCTTCGCCTTTGGTTATATTCGTGAGAGGGAATTATGAAACGGACAAGCGGGACGATCTTAATTTTTGTTGTTGCCTTTGTCTTTGCGGTGCCCGAAATGGCAGCCCAGAACGATCCGACAATCGACGGATTAATGACTCTTTAAAAGAAAGCGAACGAAGCATGGAGCAAAGGTGATTCGAAATTCTTTGACGGCCTTTTGAGCGACAAATTCGTCTCACGCAAAGGCAGCCAGCGACTGGACAAGGCCGCCGTAATAAAAATGATTGCCGAGGACAAATGTGATCTTAAATCCTTCAACCTCGATGACGAATGGATGGTAAAGGTCGACCCAGTCACATATGTCCTGAGCTATCGGGCAACGTGGGATGGAACGTGTGCCGGACCGGACGGCAAATCGCTGAAGATTCCGAGCCCTACACGAGCGGCAACGGTTTGGATCTGGAATGGAGACAAATGGCAGGTTGCTTTTCATAACGAGAACCTGATCGTCGATCCCAAAAACGTCTCGCTGGCCAATGCGGTTGCGCGGTCTTCGAAAGCCAAACGCGGCAACGCTAAAACAAGAACTTTGGCAGCTTTGGAAAAAACTGCGTGGGAAGCATGGAAAGATCACGACTTCAAAAAAATGGACGTCATCACAGCTAAAGGCCTTTCGTTTATAGATATTTTTGGCAATGATTACGACGATCGGGATACGATTTTGAAGATGTGGTCCAGCAACGTCTGCAAGGTAAAAAGCGTAATTATTTCCGACGCAGTTTCTTTCTCTCTTTCGCCGACTGTCGCATTGCTGACGCACATCGGAACCGCCAACGGCACTTGCTACGGCGAGAAACTTGGGCCGATTTACGGCAATTCTGTTTATGTGAAAGAAGGCGGCGCATGGAAACTTGCATTTACCATGAACATGCCTGCAATGTAACCTGTCCACCGCTTGGCTTTACTCAATAAAGCTCGTCAATTTTAGATCACGCCCATCCGTGGAAACTGAAATCATGCCGCGCTCACCGGTCGTCATCACAGTTGCTCCGCTCGCTTTCCATCTATCAACGACTTCCGGATGCGGATGCCCGAATGGCGAGTTTCTGCCGACCGAGATCACCGCGTAATTTGCCTTCGTTGCGTCGGTGAATTCCTGCGTGGATGAAGTGCGGCTGCCGTGATGCGGAACCTTTACCACATCGGCAGCGAGCGTACCGCCATTATTAAGAAGCGTGAACTCCGCTTGTCGTTCGATGTCGCCCGTCAGCAAAAATGTTCGGCTTCCGTAAACGAAACGCAAGACAACCGAATGATCGTTGTCGGAAATGGCGTTTGGATCGTTCGTGGCTATCGGATAAATCACCTCGACCGTCACGTCGCCAAACTTCAACCGGTCTCCGCGCGCGCTCACCTCGATCGGAATTCCACCTTGCCGCAACACTTCGACAAGTGCCGCAAAATCAGGATCGTTCATAGGCATTCTGCTAAAAACTGCCGAACCGATGCTGAAATTCTTCGCCACGTCGGTTAGTCCTTGAATATGATCCACGTCGGCATGAGTCGCCAGAATATGATCGATCCGCGAATACCCTCTATACCACAAAAACTCTGATACGACAGCCTCGCCGATGGCGCGCACGTCAGGCTCAAAAGACTCGGCATCTTCATCGCCGTTTGTCCTGTATTTAAATCTTCCACCGGCATCGATCAGCAGCGTTTTTCCATCCGGAAACGTCACGAGCGCCGAGTCACCTTGCCCGACATCCAAAAAATCAATATGCAGACGTCCATCCGGACGCGGAGAGCTAAAAGGATGAAGGGCAATGATCCCTGTCAAAACGACCAATGCAGCAAACACGGGATAAAGCGTCGCCTTTTGCGGCAGCCATTGCCCTTGAATTAGATCGAACGGCTTCCAACGATTCACTGCGAACGCAAGAAATAAGACTGGCAGAAAATACAAAACATAAACGGCACGTCCGTCACCGGAATACGCCGGCAGCCGAAAACTTGCCAAGCCGTTTTCTGAAAAGAGACGTGGAATAAAGAGTGTCAGCCAGTTAAATACTTCGGCAATTGTAAAAAAAGGAGCTGCCAGCAAAATGCTAAGATGGCCCATCAAAGCACCGATCACAGCAGCGAAACTTTCAAGAGCGATAAAGAATCCGACCCAAAGATTGAGCAAAACAGACGCGACTGAAATCCGATGAAAATAAACAACCAGCAACGGCAGCATCCATATTTGAACGATCAGAGATACGAGAACGCTCTCGAATATATACCTGACGAATGTTTGAAAAACACCAATTACCCTCTTCGCCATAAACGGCGATTTAAAAAGATTCGCCGCCCAGATCTGCCGTTTTGATTCGACTTTCCATTCTTCCGAATTCCAATACAGTATTTCGCAAGATCGCTTGAGCCAATCAGGCACATTGGGTGGAAAAGGTGTATTAGATGATGGCATCCAACTGCCAATACTTCGCAGCTTGTTCAGCAACGGATAGGCAAACGCAACGATCGCCGCGACGCTGACAAAAGTTAATTGAAATGACGGATTGAATAGGTCCGAAGGCCGCCAAACCAACAGGATTAGACCGCAGACTCCGAGCGAATTCAGCAAACTTCCCTGCCGGTAAATGACATACGAAAACGATACGACCGTAAACATTATCGCCGCACGCACGACCGGAACATCTGCGCCGACAGCTAATGTATAAGCCCACAAAATGAATGTAGTAACTATGAACTGAAACCATCGATTTCGCGTCACTCGTCGCAAAAATAGAAACAGTAAGCCACCAATAAACGTGATGTGCAATCCCGAAATAACAAGAATATGAAACGTGCCGCCGTCGCGAAACAGATCGGCTGTGTCCTTGTCGAGAAAATATTTATCGCCAAGAAGCGACGCGATCATAATGCCGGCGATTGGCTGGCTTAGGTTGTTTTTAAAATCGTCAATCAATCGCGCGCGTTGGTCGTAAACCCAAGCCAGAGGAATCAAAACACTTTCGTCCGCGAGTTTCTCTACGAGCAGTTGACTCTTGACCGATCCGGTCGCATCAACACCGAGGCGATCGAGAATTTCTCTCTTTTGCATAACGCCCGGATTGAGAAATTCATCTTCACGCTTAAGTTTGCATGCAGCACTAATACGTGAGCCGTATTTCAGATCGACGTGCGATTCAGTCGCCGTCGTTGGAAGAAAGAGTCTGACATTACCTGAAGCTTTCATTTCCCTGCTGCGATATGTGATCTTCTCAGAACGCAGATTGAGAAAGACTCCATCAATAGAAGGTTCAGGCCGCCCGGTTAGGACGCCTTCGATCTCAACCGCGTCGCCGGAGCGGATAGTACCGTTGTCATATAAAACGCGAAGACGATCAGGCGAAATGCTTGTGGTTTCTATTGTCGCTAGTGCTGATCCTGCCGTAGCAAATGCGGCAAGCATCAGAATAGCGGCGAAGCTGTAGCGGCGAATGATGATCGATGCAATTGCAAAGACAGTAGATGTCGCAAACAAAATATCTACATTTATGTCTATTAATTTTGTCGCGAGTATCCCGGTCGCAAATGCCGCGGCGAGCCAAAGCATCGGGTAGCGGTTGAAATTGGGGCGTGGACGATCTTCAGGCATCGCTTTCGCGTTTTATTCGGCCTTTAGGAATGGCTGGATCTCGAGAAAGCGCTTTTCGCTGATGCCGCGTATTTGCATGAGATGTTCGACGCGGCGGAACGGGCCGTTTGCGTCACGAAACTGGATTATCTTTTCAGCAGTTTTGCGGCCAATATATGGCAGCTTTTCGAGTTCTTCCGCCGACGCCGTATTTATGTTAATCGTGTTTTGTACTGCGGCGGCAGAAGTTTGCTGTTCGTAAACGATTCGCGACGTGCAGCCGCTCATCAGCGGGAATAAGATCAAAATGAGAATGATGCGATGCACTACTCCTCATCCCCCAATGCTCCTTCCTCAATATCCTGCAAGTCTTCGTACGCTTTTGCAAGGACTGGTCGTGCTCGCGTCGAGCCGTCCATATCACCGATGTAGCCTTCGCGGACCATCGCGTCGAGAATGGCGGCGGCACGGCCGTAGCCGATACGCAGGTGACGCTGAAGCAGCGATGTCGATCCGCGTTTGGCTTGAACCACGCATTTGAGAGCGTCATTAAATAGAGGGTCGCGTCGTCCGGGAAGATCGCCGCTGTCGTCGAGTTCCTCTTCGGTCTTGGTGATCGTGGTGTCGTATTCGGGCCGGAAAATTTGCCCGTTATGGCCTTTGACGTGATCGACGACCTGTTTGATCTCGGCCTCGTTAACAAAGGCTCCATGCACACGCGTTACCTGAGAATTGCCCGGCGGCAAAAAGAGCATGTCGCCGCTGCCGAGCAAACTCTCGGCGCCGTTCGCGTCAATGATCGTTCTCGAATCAACTTTGCTCGACACGCGGAACGAGATGCGCGACGGGAAATTTGCTTTAATGAGTCCGGTAATAACGTCGACCGACGGCCGCTGCGTGGCGAGCACCAGATGAATGCCGACTGCACGTGCCATCTGGGCGAGCCGAGTGATCGATTCCTCGACTTCCTTTCCGCTCACCATCATCAGATCGGCAAGCTCGTCTATAATGATGACGATGTAAGGCAAGATACGGTGAGGATCGCCGTTGTCATCCCAACGCTCATCGGCATTCATCTGCCGAGCCTTAGCGTTATAGCCGTCAATGTTGCGAACGCCATATCCGGCGAGGTCTTTG
>CAZUEI010000038.1:0-11540 GCA_964618985.1 uncultured Chloracidobacterium sp. | reverse complement strand
GACACCGAAAAGCATATCAGTTTTTGGCGTCGATGGACTCGAAAAAGACTTTGGAGTTTTTGAAATCGAATGTGAGCCGGTAGTTTTTGAGAAAATTTCCGCCCAAGATCCCGGCCTGCTCAAAGCCGGCGGCCTCATTGATAATGTCAAGGTCAAGCGCGACGGCCATAATGCTGTTTCGCGAATGATTGCCGAACGTTATCCGCGGAAGCAGGAACGATGAAACAACGTCCGTTACGCCCGCCGACCCGATGACGCGCATTTTTTCGTCATTGACGAACGGGCTGATCGCGTCCGTTTTGGCTACGCGGTTTGATATGACTGAGACGCTGGCACCGGTATCGACGATAAAGTTAAGTATGGAGTCGATGCCTTCAAGCTGGACCTCGCCGCTCAAAAATCCGCTTGACGTGAGCCTGAGCGGCAGAGAAAGCGCATCGCTTTTGCGAAATTCACGCTTGTCGTCCGATTTTTTGGTAAGCGAAAATGTCCTGCTGCCGTAATCGATGGTCGTCAGGAATTTTGAGATCAATGCGAGGCCGATATAACCGTCAACGTTTTGGTTGACGTCGTGGAATTTTCGCAGATAGACGGGCACATTTTTCAGGCTGACGTCGCCGATCGCGACCTTTTTGAGCAGGCCGTAAACGATCTGGAATTTTCCGTCGCCGCCGATGCCTTTTGCATAGCCGCCTTTTGTGACGGCGCTTATCTTAAGGCGTTTGGCAGCAGTTTCAGAAAGAACGGAAATTCCTGAGCCGGTGTCAAGAACAAAACGCAGCGGCTCTGATCTGTTGTTGATGCGAAGCCTGATGATCGGCCTGTCCCCTTCGAGTTCGAATGGCACGGTTGTTTGATCGTCGCCGATCGACTGATAGAGACTGCCGGATTGACCGAGGACGTCGAGAAACCTGATGAGTCCTCTGATGCGCTCGCGCCGGTCAGAATCGAGATTATTGGTGACATCTAAAAAGCGCTTGTACATTTCTGCGGCTTCTTTATAACGTTCGCTGCGCGCGGCCGCCTGGGCGCTGGCAAAAAGGTAATCAGGTTCTTCGGATTTTAGATCAAGTGCTTTTAGAAGAAAGCCAAAGCCTTTTTCAATATTGTTCTCGTAAAATTCGAGCAGCCCGACGCCGGCCCATGCGAGATGCTCCTTTCGGTTCAATCTGATCGAATTGGCAAAAAAACTGCGAGCCTCGGAAAAGCGGCCGGCGGAAAGCAGCATCGCCCCCATGACGGCGAACGCACGCGAATTGTTCGGCTCCTGTTTCGCGACGGGATAGCAGATATCGTAGGCCTCGTTAAGGCGGCGGCTTTTGACAAGAACATAGGCAAGCTCGACCTTGGCCTCGCTGCGATCAGGATCAAGCTCGATAGCATTGCGCAAGATTGGCTCGGCTTCGGAAAGCGAGCCGTTGCGGGCAAATTTTCCGGCCTTTTTTAAAAGGCGGCGTATTTCATCACTGTTTGAGTTTTGTGCGCTCTGCGAGAATGCGGGAGCAAATGAGATAAGAAGAGTGAGAACAACAGCGAGCGCAAGTTTAGCCCCTCGGGGAAAAAGGATGAGATCTGCCGGTAAATCTCTAAACTTCATGATGCAACTCGGCCTCTGATCTATTTGAGTATTATATCGGTTTTCATCGACCACAGCACAAGATCCAATTCGTCAAAATCAATGCCCGTCTCGCAACTTAAGCTTTTCATTCGGTCTTCGATCATTAGATACCTTGAGCGGGTATTTGGTGGCTTTGGCTCATCAATTATTTTTAGCTCGGCGAGGCAGTTCAAGACATGTTTATCGAGAATGGCATAACCGCTGAAACCGATGTTGCGAAGATAGTGGCTCGCTTCTTTATATCCGAGCCCTTTGATTCCCTTTTCTCTTACCAGCCAATCGCGCCGCTCAAGCCCGCAATCAAAACTGTTAAGTTTCTTACGCAGCCGCAAACCACAATGTTCACGCAGAAACGTCCGCGAAGCAACGATATACCGCGCCCGAGCGTTCGGATAACGGTGAACGCCGCTCAACACCGCGGCAAGTTCATCCTGTTCGCCCGTCAAAAGGATCGGCTTGACCGCTTCGAGCGCGTTCAAACCCATCCGCGCCGAACAGCCGCCGGTAAAAAAACAAAAGACCATTTCTTCCCAGAGATTAAGGTCGGTTCCGCGTTTGCCGATTGCCGCAAATTCCGCCAGCCGACGCCGGATCTCACGCCTGCGCGTGGCATGGGCCTTTTTAATGTTTTCAATTGTTGTTGGTTCTTTTTCTCGCTTCACTGATAATTCTAAGTGTAGCAACACTAAGGTTGTCCGGTGACTGGAGCGCAAGCATCCTGTCCGCCAGCGGTCGAAGACCGATAACGTCCACGATCATTCTTGAAGTTGAAAATACACTGAGCGCAGCACGCCGCAAAACATGCAGCGCAGCAGGCAGGATGCCCGCGCACCAGTCAACGAATCTCGACCAATCCTTCACTAACCGTCACACGCGGCTCACCTTCGTTGAAGATCATCCGCTCAAACGTCAGCGGCGAAACCGAACCGGGTGCTCCGACCGGCGTGAATCTGAGATTCAAAAGCACCCCGTTTTCGTCTATCGGCATTGGTCCGTAAACGACAACTCTCAGCAAGCCCGGTTCGTGTGGGTTCGCAACAACCAAAAGCCCGCGGCTCGCCGTCTCTTTGACATCAGCTGGATCGGAGATCGGCTGCATAACCGAAGGATCATATCTCAGGTTGAATTCATACGAGATGATGGCCTTATCTGCCGCTCCCTGAACGCTGACAGGAATGACGATCTCTTTGTCAGAACTCGTCACAATTTGTGGTAACTCTACGTCTATGCTCCTTTCCGGCCCACTGTCTGCCACCAACTGCCTACTGCCAACTGGCCTTGGGTGAGTCGCCGGATTATAGTTGCCGCTAACCTCGCCCACCAGAATGGCTATGTAATCGTCGCCTGTCACGTTGCTAGTGACCGTTGCATAAGTCCGGCTGTCATTATACGGCGGTGTCGGAAGCGGCCCTGTCGGCAGGCCCGGAAGGTCCGCAGTGAAGAACTTCCATTGGCCGACATTTCCGGTGCCGGTCAGCCCCGCTGCATACCTAGCGATCAATGCGGCGTCATTTGACGTCACATTCCCATTGCCGCTCGCATCCGAGGCAAATTTTTGGTTGAGGCTGACGAATGGCACCGTATTGCTCACACCCTGAGCGACCCTTGCTGCGTCATTTGAGGTTACTGCTCCATTCGAAAGGCCCGGCTTGGTCGGCTTAATAGTGTATGAACCCGCTCCAAAGCCCGTTAGTAAGTATGTCCCGGACGATCCGGTGGTGACCGGCCCTACCGGCGGCGCGCCTGCTGTGCTTGCTAACGACACATTCGCCACAAACCGTGGCGGCACAGGATTGCCGATGGCGTTACCGTATGTGATCGTTCCGCTGATCGACTCCGTAACAGGCGTCGGCGTATCGGTTGGTGTAGATGTTTCAGTTGCCGTTGCCGTCTCCGTCGGTGTCGATGTCGGCGTATCCGTCGGGGTATCCGTCGGGGTATCCGTCGGGGTGTCCGTCGGGGTATCCGTCGCAGTTGCCGTTGGCGTGTCGGTCGGTGTCGGCGACGGCGTAACGTTCGTCGTTGTAAACGAGAGCACCGCGCCGAATGTCATTCCTTCAAAATTCGATGCTATTGCACAGAAGAAGTATGTTGTGTCCGGCAAAAGCCCTGTTATCGATTGCGCGTAGGCCTGAGCCGAATTTCCGGAACCAAGCGACGCTCCGCCGCTTAGGGGAGCCCTGGTGCCGAATGTGTCGTCGCACGTTATAGGATCGGTTGTTGAATATCGGAACCAGCCTGATGTCAATGAGGCTTTTGGATTTGCCGAGCCGTTCAACTGGGAAGCTTCGTTCATGACGTTCGTGGCGGGAAGTGTAGTTGTTACCGGTGGCGCTGGCGTTGTGAAACTGACTATCTGCCCAAAACCAAAACCAAAATTATTCGGTGAGATCGCACAATAGTAGTAGGTTGTTCCGGGAGTCAATCCATCGACTACTTCCGAATAGGGGATGGGTGATGTGCCGCCTCCAAGAAATGTTGCTCCGCTGAGCGGCGCTCGGGTGCCAAAGCTGTTGTTGCACGTTCCCGGATCGACAGGCGAATACCGGAACCAGCCGATTGCACCGTTGCCGTTAGGATTTGACGTACCATTGAGTTGTGCTTGAGTGCCTGTTACGAACGTCGCCGGGTAGGTCGTTACTGTCGGCACCGCCGGATCAGTCATGAAAGTAACAACATTGCCGTATCCAGTTGCGCCTGTATTGTTTGCGATCGCACAGACATAAAATGTCGCTCCCGGTTGCAGCCCCGTTACGTTGAATGAAAACGGAACCGGAGCAGTACCCGATCCCAAAGGTGCATCAGAGGCGCTTGTAGCCGGAAACCTTGTTCCGAAAGTGTCATTGCAGACGCCCGGGTCCGTCTGGCCATAACGGAAATGCCCAAATGCTTCCTCGCCTATCGGGTTTGCCGAGCCGTTCAATTGTGCCGACGAACTGGTTATGCCTGTAGCTGGGTCGGTCGTTACGATTGGCGTGTTTCCCGGAGTCGGCGTTGAAGTTGACGTAGCAGTCTCTGTTGATGTAGGCGTAATGGTCGCTGTATTAGAAGGCGTCGAGGTTGCTGTGGTCGTCGGAGTTTCTGTTGGACTTGCCGACGGCGTAAATGTTGGAGTAAATGTCGGAGTAAAAGTAGCCGTTGAAGTTGGTGTACTCGTCGCCGTATTTGTCGGACCTGCGCCGATCGTGATCGAGCCGTCGGTAGGTGGATTGGTTGGGGTCGCACCATTGAACGTGAAAACAAGATTTGGCGGCATCGGATTAGTGTTCCAATGCAATTGCGACGTATTGCCGTTCGAGCCAATCGCTGTAAACCTAAGCTTGAGTAGCGTTCCGGCACCGGCAAGGTGAGCACCGGTACTACTAAAACAAGCGACTTTTAGCAATCCAGGGTTATTGGCGTTAGGAAAACAGGCCCAGGTCTCGCTCAGCGTACCGCTCCCGGTTACCGGCGGGCTTTGCGGTGTAATGACCGCCTGATTGTAGTAGATATCGAATTGTAATGAAATGATCCCCAAGCCGGTCGTATCCGTCACCGTCACCGGAGCCTCAAAATTCGATCCCGCCGACACATTCATTATCGGGGCCGTAACCTGAATCGGGAACTGGGCTGGCGTCATACCTGCAAAACAAAACATCATTGCGAGCGATAGGACTAAACTTGAAAAATGTTGACGCCAAAAAGAGGATATGCTTAACATTACTATTCTCCTTATTTATCACATAAACAAATGAGAGAACCTGTCGGTCATCTCATAAAAAGTAAAGTGTATGGGCCTGAGAACGCTTATTACAACCAATGATGTTATACGTAAGCGGGCCTTTTTACAACAAGAATCTATCTGTAATAGGGTTAGCACATTCACGGACAACGAAAAGTTTGCAGAACACGACGTACCCGACCGAAAAATAGCGGTTTTTACGAAAACGGCAACAATGTGGGGCGACGACGGGAGTTTCGATTTTTTCGCCGCAAAACCCGCCATGTACCCAGTGGCCTTTTATGGGTGCCAAGGCGGCTTTTGGGATGAAATTTTTTGGGTCGCGAAGTGAATTTCAATGCTATTGCGCAGTTTGAACGGCTCGCGCGACGAGCCGCTGGCGTTTACGGAATTCGCGCCAAGTGTGTATCCCTTCACGAGTGAGACTGAGAATTGGTTTGCGGTTGTCGAAAAGGAGTTTGAGCCATGCACGCGTTCCCATCTGAGGAAAATAGATGCCGCGGAAAAACAGACGCGCGGCTAGGTGGCTGATGCGTGTGTCTATAGGTGCTTCGCGGATCGAGTTTATCGCTTCAAAGTTTCGATCCGGGCTGTAGGAGCGCGACCATGCGTCGAACGTCTCTTTCTTTGCGTCATCGATCGTCATTTTCAGCGGGTTGTGTGCCATGACGAACGGGGCAAATTCGAGCCAGTGTTTTGGACGGTCGAGACGGCCTGCTTTCTCAAGTCGATCATAAAGCGGAGTCGAAGGAAACGGCGTCAACTGGCCGAAAACCGGCAAGCCCGGGGCCCAGCTTTCGATCTCGTTTACTGTCCGGTTTGCAACGCCGGGCGTGTCGTTGTCCATGCCAAAGATAAACGACGTGATGGCGTAGATATTTCGGCGTGCGAGCCCGTCAAGTACAGCCTGATAATTTTCGGGCTTTGAAAAATTCTTGTTGACGTCAGCCATGTTCGCCGGATCGATCGATTCCATGCCGATAAAGACCCAACGACCGCCGGCTTCGGCGATAAGGTCAACAAGCTCTTCGTCGGCAAGCAGATTGGCGCTGATCTGGGCAACCCAGGGCAGTGTCGCTCCGGCAGCGATCATGTCGCGGAGCAGCGATTTGAGCCGCTTTTTGTTGATCGCCAGATTGTCGTCAATAAAAAATACCGCGATCTGGCCTTTTTCGCGTTTAGCCCGCTCCTTTAATCGCAGGAGTTCCTCGACCACGCTCTCGTTCGTCCGAAAACGAATGGAATCGCCAAAAAATCCTGTCACCGTGCAAAACTCGCAGCCATAAGGACAGCCGCGTCCGGTTTCGATTGGAACAACAAAGAATTTGCCCCAGCCTTCGCCAAATTTGGACATAACGGGCCGAAGGAATTTCGGAACGAGCGAAAATTGTTCGAGGTCAAGCGTTTCCCAAGGAATGTGCGGGTACGGCTGGAGGCTCGGCTTAAAGTCGTTACCTTTCTCGTCAATTTTTGGTTGATATGTTTCTTTGAGTTCACCTTTTGCCGCATCTTCGACTATATCAGCCCAGTAATCGTCAGCTTCGCCGAGCGCAACAGCGTCGGCATGTCGCGGCCCGCCGTCTTTTCCGAGAGCTTCCAGAGGACATTCCGTCACATGCGGCCCGCCCATTACAACCTTAAAGCCTGCCTCGCGCAAAGCATCGGCAACGAGATATGCACGAGCGACCATTCGCGTCATCGATCCGATGCCGACCAGTCCGATGTTCTCGTCCTTACAAAACTGAACCAGTTCCGGACGCGTCATTGCCTTGGCATTGCCGTCGATCAAAACTACTTCATGTTCCTTTGGCGTCAGCGACTGCAAAAGGAACATCCAGAGATGCGGCATGAAATTCCGCGTGATGCCGTTATCCGGGTTGTAAAGCAAAATTTTCATTATTTAAAGCACGCGAGAGCCGAAGCCAATACAGAGCGTCGTTTAGTAACAACGGGAGAAAATGTAAGATTTTGGTAGCCGCCTATAGAAAACGTAATTCTATACTCTCACTTTTTGCACGCTTTGGCTATCTTAAAACAGCCTTTTTTATGATCGGCAGAAACAGCGAGTCCGGCAACAACCGCCTCGCAGTTAAAACCAGTCTCGAATTTACCGGGTATCGCATCTTCCAGGAGTCGTCATTGACGGAGGTGTAAATGGTCTCGGCTACTACCGAACCGTCTGGTCCGGTCTCGCCAGCCTTTTGCAAATTAGGCAAAGCGCGGGCCACAAAATTATCGTACGCGGTCAAGCCTTCTTTTTTGGTAACACTCTGCGAACGCTCATAAAAATCGGTCTTTATCGGCCCCGGCTCGATGATCTTTATCTTGATACCGAACTCTTTCACTTCATATTGCAGAGCCTCGCTAAAACCCTCGAGAGCCCATTTCGACGCGTGATAAATGCTGTACAGAGGAAACGTGATGCGGCCTCCCATAGACGCGACGTTTACAATTATTCCGCGTTTTTGCTCGCGAAAATATGGCAGGATCTCACGGCAGACGTTCATCACGCCATAGACGTTTGTCTGCATCTGGCGGTCGATCTGCTCTTGCGTCGCGGCCTCGAACGGACCTACGACGGCAAACCCGGCGTTATTCACAACAACATCAATACGGCCAAATTTTTCAAGCGTAGCAGCTATCGCCGATCTGATCGAATCGACATCAGTGACGTCGAGGCGAAAACACTCGATGTCCACGATCTTCTGTAGGTCGGTCGCATTCTCAGGTGTTCGCATAGTCGCGGCAACTTTCCAATCCTTTGTCTGAAAGAGTTTTGCGGTGTAAAACCCGATGCCGCTCGATGCACCGGTGATAAGGATGACTTTGTTCATATTAAGAATTTACCACAGAGAGTGGTAAAATTTTTTCATGAAATTCCTTCATATCGCCGACGTGCATCTGGGATGCACGCGGTATCAGTTGGCCGAGAGCCCGCGTGATTTTTTTGACGCGTGGATCGATGTGCTAAAGCGATATGCGATCGGGGAAAAGGTGGATTTCGTCATAATGTGCGGCGATTTTTTTCATAAGCGCTCCGTGCCGCCCGAAACAATGAATTACGCTGTCGAAGGCCTTACGATGATGCGAAACGCCAGCATTCCCGTCATATCCATCGAGGGAAATCACGACCAAAAACACACCGACAGCGAATTTAGCTGGCTGCGGTCACTGTCGAGTTGGGGCCTCGTAAAGCTGCTCGAACCGGTTTCCGAGAATGGCAACATGAGCTATGAGCCGTGGGATGAAACTGCAAAAAAAGGTGGATTTATCGACATTGGACGGGCGAGAATTTTCGGTTCGGATTGGTACGGAGCGTCGGGCAACTGGGCGATACCTATGCTCACCGAAGCCATAAAAAGCAATCGCCGCAAAGATGCATTTCACATCCTGATGCTCCACACCGATGTCGAAGGCCATCAGATGCACCCGATCCCGGCTCTGTCTATCGACGCACTTAATGAGCTCAAATCAGCGGTCGAATATGCCGGTCTCGGCCACACGCATAAGCACTACGAGATCGACAATTGGGCGTTTAATCCAGGCTCGATCGAGATCACTAATATAAGCGAATTTCGCGAAACGCGCGGCGTCTTTATCGTCAATGTCGATGATCAAAATAATGTCGAAGCGCAGCATATCGAGGATTATCATTTCCGGCCGTTTCAGCAGTTGGCGTTCCAGGTAACCGGTTACGCTGACGCAAAAACGATAACTGATGCCGTGCTCGAAATGGTACGAACACAAGCGCGAGTTGCAGAACCTGACAAACCGCAGCCGATCATAGAGATCGCGCTTCGAGGCCAGCTTGGATTTCCGAATTCTCTGCTTGAAATGCAAAGGATCAGAGACGAAGCAAAAGTGGCGACCGGAGCTCTCCACATCCGAATAAAGAACCACACCGTTCCGGCTGATTATCTTGAGACGCCGGAAGAACCAGATGATGCCGGGCGTGAGCGCCTCGAACGCCGCGTGATCGAGGATCTCATCCTTCGCGACAATCGTTACAAAACACGCTCGGAAGAAATTTCAGATGCCGTTATCGGAGCCAAGCGAATGGCGCTCAGCGATGACGAACCGCAAAAGATCGCCGAATTTATAGCACTAAAAGCATGTCCGAAAACCTAGATAAAGTTGCCAGTATTAAGCATTTGCCGATCTTCCCGTTGCCGCTCGTTATGCTGCCGAATGAACTGCTGCCTCTGCATATTTTTGAGGATCGCTATAGGCAAATGCTTAAAGATGTTGAGAAGGAAGGCAATTTTTTTGGAGTTACTCTTTTCGATCCGCAGGAATCATTCATCGAAAAACCGGCAACGGGAACGGTCGGATGTGTTGCAGAGATCAGAGAGTCTGAGACGCTGCCGGACGGACGGTCGAATATACTCACGCTCGGCCTCGTCCGCTTTCGCTTGATCGATTACGTTGACGCTGGCGAGCCTTATTTAGTATGTAACATAGAGGTTTTTGAGGACGATAAAGAAAACCCAAAAGAGCTTGATCCTTTATCCAATGAAGTCTTTGCTTTGTTTGAGCGGATGGCAAACGCAGCCTTTAAGATGAGCGGAAACCGTGGGAGCCTACCGGAAATTCAACGAGCCGATCCCGAAGCTCTTTCGTTTCTTGTCACTGCCGCTTTCAATTTCGAAAACGAAAAAAAATACCGCCTGCTTGAAATGACCTCGACACTTGAAAGATTGCGGGAACTAAAAGAGGTATTGAACGCAGCGGTCATCCGCATAGAGGAAAGCGCGGAAATTCAGGCCGTTTCAAGGTCAAACGGCCATAGCAAAACGAAAATAGATCTTTAGTTGCTGAGAGAATTTCTAAAAAAATCAATGAGCCGCTGATCGTATGCTTCGGACTGTTCCATCGAAGCGTTGATGATCCCATAACCTGATGGGCTAAGGTCGAGTTTACTTTCAATTTTGTTGCTTGTCGGAAAGCACTTGTTCAATTTTGAAGTCGATTCCTGAAAGTCCGGAGCATCGATACCCGCCAGAAGAAGAACCTTCCGATTTTCGGTCTTTCGAGCCGTGTCACAAATGAGTTCCCGCTGATAGCAACCATCGAAGTAGTATAGCCGCGTCCCGAGTTCGGCCAAACTTTTCGTCACAAAACTTGCGAACGGAAATCGCTCGCCAACCGATTGCCTAAGGACGCCGTTTGAATCTTGCGGCGCGGAGTCTATTGCGATCGCTTTAATGCTGTTGTCTTTTGCAGCGGTCGAAAGAGCGACGAGCGCTCCCATTTCAACACCATAAACGCCAAGATTTGGGCCAACGAGAGCTATCTGATTCGGCGTCTTTAAGCTTCGAAGGAACTCGACCGCCGAAAGCGTATCCTCAGCCTCGCAGCCGCCAAACGATGCGTTTTTAATAGGCGGATTCTCACCGTGCGCTCGTTGATCGGGCATTAGAACTGTAAAGTTTGTTGACTCATTGAGTTTTACTCCAAGATTTAATAAATAAGAACGGTCAGCGCCGAATCTGTGCAAGAGAATTACGGCGGGCGCATTTTCAGCACCGCGCAGCAGCCATCCGCGCGCCTGGCTTCCGTCTCGATTGGACCAAGTTTCGTCCGTGACCTGTGCCGCTCGCGCGCTGAGCTGCCCGTATTTATCAGGCTTAACGAGATAGACCGAATTGATCGGCCTCGCGGTCGTGTAGATCAACCAAATGGCACCGCCATTGACCGCAATCAATATTAAAAGTAACGCGGGCATGAACAAACGGGCCAGACTCTTTAAAAGACGTGTTAATTTAGACATAACTAACGATGATCGGGTGGAAATACTTTGTTTTGCGGTAATGGCGAAAGCCTGAGAAGAAAGGCTTTCAGACAGCCTCTATAAAATGGTAACATAAGCGCCGGTCAATAAGGAAGAAGTTTTTATAATGATAAAAGCAAGATTTTTCACGGTTTTTCTAGCCTTTTCTATCTGTTCGCTCAATATATTTGCTCAGTTTAATCCGGGCGCGGTATCGAACAAAGAAATTTCAATATTTCCGGTTTCGGAACTGAAAGAAGGAATGCGAGGTACTGCCAGAACGGTTTTTCGCGGGCATCGGTCTGAAGAATTCAGTGTCGAGATACTGGGCGTTATTCCTAACTGGATCGGGCCAAAACAGGATATGATCATCGGCCGCCTAAGCGGAGCAAACGCCGAACGCACGTTCGTTTTTGCCGGCATGTCCGGTT
>CAZUEI010000037.1:0-11751 GCA_964618985.1 uncultured Chloracidobacterium sp. | reverse complement strand
GGCTACGGACACGCGGGGGCTACGGACGGGGGTTGATGACACAGTATCGATATGAAACGTGACTATATTGAATTCCAGGATCGATCCGAACCGCTCGGCTATTTCATTTCATTCAGATGTTATGGAACCTGGCTGCGTGGCGACAAGCGCGGCGCCGTAAACAGACGGTCTTTTAACACTGTCGGAACGCCAAAGATGTCACCGAATGAAAATCTTGAGAGAAGCGACAGAAATCAGTTGAAGAATGCCCCGGTTTTGCTTGAGACAAAGCGTCGGTCGGTCGTAGAAGCGGCTATTCGGGAAGTTTGTGCCTTTCGCGGTATTGTCCTGATCGCGATCAATGTAAGAACGAACCATGTGCATCTCGTTATCCTGACAAACCGGCGACCGGAACCCATAATGGATGCATTTAAAGCGTACGCTACGCGGAGATTACGCGAGAAAGGACTCATCGGTGCGGATAATAAGGTTTGGTCGAGGCACGGCAGCACGAGATATCTTTGGACAGAGGCGCACGTTTCATCGGCAGTCGAATATGTTGTTAACGGACAAGGTGGGGAGTTGCCGAGGTTTGACTGACATTTATCTAGTCCACAGGCGCCCTCCCTTACGGTCGGGCTACGGACACGGAGAGGAGGGCCCTCCCTAACGGTCGGGCTACGGACACGGCTCAGACACTTCCGCCGACTTTTCTACTGGTTTCAGCGTCTAAGTTGTTGAAAGTGAGGTTCGAAATATGGACAGACGGTATTTTTTGAGATCGAGCGGAATTGGGTTGGCGAGTTTTGGACTGATGGCCGCGGCGCCTGAGTTTTTGCATCAGTTTGCGGCGGCGCAAAGTGCTGTAGAGGGTTACGGAAAGAAAAAAGTTCTGGTCACGATCTTCCAGCGCGGCGCGGTGGATGGCCTGAACATGGTCGTGCCTTACGGTGAGAGCGAATATTACAACTTGAGGCCGACGATCGCCGTGCCAAAACCGGGCAAGACCGACGGTGCGATCGACCTCGACGGGCACTTTGGCCTGCATCCGAGCCTTAAGCCGTTTGAATCGTTTTGGAAGGACAAGACTCTCGCTATTGTCGATGCTGTCGGCTCGCCCGATAACACTCGTTCGCATTTCGACGCCCAGGACTATATGGAATCGGGCACGCCGGGCTACAAGGGCACGAAGGACGGCTGGCTTAATCGTGTCTTGCAGGCAAACGGTGAGAAGGAAGCATCGCCTTTTCGCGCCGTGTCGATGACGCAGCAATTGCCGCGTTCGCTTTACGGCAAAGCTCCATCGGTCGCGATGACTAACCTTGCAGATTTTTCTATCAAGGCGGGTATTTATTCACAGAATATGAAAGGCGGTTTTGAAGGGCTTTACGAGCAAAACGCAAAAGACACTCTCGGCGAAACAGGCAAGGAAACATTTGAGGCGGTGAACTTTCTCAAGCAGGCAAACCCCGCGCAATACAAACCCGAGAACGGAGCCGTCTATCCAAATTCCGATCTCGGACGCTCGCTGCGGCAGATCGCGCAATTGATAAAAGCAGGTGTCGGACTCGAGGTCGCCTTTACTGACACAGGCAATGATGTCCGATGGGACACGCACACCAACCAAGGCGGCGCACGCGGCCAGCTTGCCAATTTCCTGCGGACATTTTCGCTGTCGATCGCAGCTTTTGCCACTGATCTCGGCAACCGAATGGACGACGTTCTCGTTCTGACGATGTCGGAATTTGGCCGCACTGCACGCGAGAACGGCAGCCGCGGTACCGATCACGGCCACGCGAATGCAATGTTCATCCTTGGAAACTCGGTCAAAGGCGGTAAGGTTTACGGCGACTGGCGCGGCCTCAAATCAGACAAACTCTACGAAGGCCGCGACCTCGACGTCACAACCGATTTCCGCGACGTTTTTGCCGAAGCTGCATACAAACATATGGGCAGCAAAGATCTAGCGAAGCTATTTCCAAATTACACAGCGACTAAAGAAAAATTCCGAAGATATTTGGGATAGATTAAAGTGCCTACGAAACACACAAAGTTCACGAAAGCGGATCCTTTCGTGTATTTAGTGTGTTTCGTGGGCTAAAATCTTCTCGTGCATCAATTTGTCCGAAATCTGATCACCGAATGGCGGCGGCTGGAGTTGCCGTTCGAGGGCGAGACTGTCGTCGTCGCTGTTTCGGGTGGTGCTGACTCCGTTAGTTTGCTGCTTGGGTTAAATGAGCTGAAGAAAACTTCAAAGTTAAATCTTAAGATCGTCGCCGCTCATTTTAATCATCAGTTGCGCGGCGTCGAAAGCAATGTCGATGAACAATTTGTCAAACATCTTACGACTGAGCTAGGCATCGGGCTTGACCTGCATCGCGAGAAGATCAAACCGGATGGAAATCTCGAACAAAATGCCCGAAATGCGCGGTACAACTTCCTTGCCGAATCAGCAAACAATCTCAATGCCTTCGCCGTTCTGACCGGCCATACCATGAACGATCAGGCAGAGACTTTCTTATTAAATCTCATTCGCGGCAGTGGGCCTGACGGCTTGGCCGGAATGCGTGTTGTTAGGGAATTAGAAAGTGAAAAGGTGAGACTGGAAGAAAGCAAGACATTAAAAAATGAAACGTCTCCTCTTCTCCCCTACTCGCCTATTCCTCTACTCCTGATCCGTCCGTTGCTGAACTGGGCAAGGCGCGAACATACTGAACAATATTGTCACGATAATCACGTCGAATATCGTTACGACACGATGAATGACGACACGGCATTCAAACGGGTCGAGATCAGGAAAATTCTTTTGCCGCTCCTTGAGGACATGAATCCGAAGATAGTCGAAACACTCGCCAACACAGCATCACTGATGCAAAATCTGCCGGGCGAAAGAAACCAATTGCCGCAAACTGACGAATTGGTCCTGGGAGAGATGAAATCGATGCAAAAACCTGAATTATATGATGCAATACGTTCGTGGCTGCAAAGGCAACGCGGAAACACGCGGCGATTGCAACTGAAACATATACAGGCCATCGAACGTTTGATATTTAGTGAAAAGAGCGGCCGTATGGTCGAATTGCCGGGCGGCAAAGTCGTCAAAACACAAGGGAAAATCCTTTATATGGAAAATATGGTTGAAAATTGACGCTTGGACATTTAAACTTAAAGATTAGCGCGTTAGATACGCGCTTTTACGTTATTTGAAAACAACGCTTGACCTGTTGTTTTCATCAAATTGTGGTAGTTAGTTGGAGGCTGTAAATTGAGTTCTAAGGCAAAACAAGTTCTGTTGTGGTTAATGATAATTTCGAGCGCGCTCGTGTTTGTTTGGTATTTGCAAAAAAACCAGACGACGCAGCCAAAGGAGTTGTCGTTTGACGCCGCGATGACCCAGATCAAAAACAAGGACATCAAGGAAGTCACTGTTAAGCAGGACACTCTTGAGATGGTGACCAAGAGCGACGTTAAACTCAGTGCAAAACTTGATTTGAGTGATTCGACACGCGATCAGATCTTTGCAGCTGCAAAGGATACTGATACCGTCGTCAAACTTGAACCGCCGTCAAGCGGCCTCGGCTGGCAGATACTCGTCACGTTATTACCTTTCATCTTGCTGATGGGCTTCTTGGCATTTACTTTGAGGCAAATGCAGGCAGGCGGCAACAAGGCGTTGAGCTTTGGCAAATCAAAAGCAAAGCTGCTGAATAATCAGCAAAAAAGGGTGACCTTCAAAGATGTTTCCGGCGTTGACGAAGCGAAAGAAGAGTTGCAGGAGATAATCGAATTTCTCAAAGATCCCCAAAAATTCCAAAAGCTCGGCGGTAAGATACCGAAGGGCGTTTTGATGGTTGGCCCTCCGGGAACCGGCAAGACTTTGTTAGCGAAAGCAGTTGCCGGTGAAGCAAACGTCCCGTTTTTCTCTATCTCAGGTTCGGATTTTGTCGAGATGTTTGTCGGCGTTGGAGCGTCTCGCGTCCGCGACCTTTTTGAACAGGGCAAGAAAAATGCTCCGTGCATCATCTTTATTGACGAGATCGATGCCGTCGGGCGTCATCGCGGCGCAGGACTCGGCGGCGGGCACGATGAACGCGAGCAGACGCTGAACCAATTGCTTGTCGAAATGGACGGTTTTGAATCGAACGACGGCGTTATTCTGGTTGCCTCGACAAATCGGCCCGATGTTTTGGATCCTGCGTTGCTTCGTCCAGGAAGATTTGACCGCCGCGTTGTTGTCGGTCGGCCGGACGTTCGCGGACGCGAAGGTATTCTCAAAGTTCACACTCGCAAGATACCGCTTGACGAAGGCGTCGATGTAAATGTCATTGCTCGTGGAACGCCAGGATTTACAGGAGCTGACCTTGCCAATATCGTCAATGAGGCTGCTCTAAATGCGGCTCGTTATAACCAGAAGGTCGTTACGATGCATGATTTCGAGGTTGCCAAAGATAAGGTGATGATGGGTGCCGAGCGCAAGAGCATGGTCATCTCGGACGACGAGAAAAAGATCACCGCTTATCACGAAGCCGGACATACATTAGTTGGCTTGAAAGTGCCGAATTCCGATCCGGTGCATAAGGTGACGATCATTCCACGCGGCATGGCCTTAGGCGTGACGATGTATCTGCCCGAGAGAGACCGCTTGAGCGCGAATAAGGAATTCCTGCTTGGTAATATTGCGATGGCGATGGGCGGGCGCATTGCCGAAGATATGTTTATCGGCAGCATCACGACCGGAGCAGCAAACGACATCGAAAAAGCGACCGAGATCGCACGGGCAATGGTTTGTGAGTATGGAATGTCTGATTTGGGCCCGTTGACCTTCGGTAAAAAGGAAGAGCAGATATTCCTCGGCCGCGAGATCGCTCAGCACCGAGACTATTCCGAAGACACCGCGATAAAGATAGACAAAGAAGTACAAAAGATCATCAACGGCCAGTATGAGCGGGCGAGAACTATCCTCGACGAAAATCGCGATACTCTCATTCGGCTGGCCGAAGCGCTGCTTGAATTTGAGACGCTTGACAGTGTTCAGATCAGACGTGTAGTCGCCGGATTGCCGCTTGACGGCAATAGCTCGCCTACGACCGACGACAATGGCACGCCCGAGTCGGAGGAAAAATCCAAGAACCCATTTACAAAACCGATCCTGCCGCCGATCACCGGCAATAATCCGGCGACGGCTTGATCACTGTCCAGCTTGCTTTTTAGGTCCTATAGGTCTTATATGACCTATGGGATCTAATAGTTTATGCATTGGAAGACAGCCCGTCGCACCATCTCACTCGACCGCCCGCTGGTGATGGCGATACTCAATGTCACGCCAGATAGCTTTTCCGATGGCGGTGAGTATTTGTCTGTCAATGATGCGCTTAGACAGGCTGAAAAAATGATCGACGAAGGCGCCGATATTATTGACATTGGTGGGGAATCGACTCGACCTGGCAGCAAGCCAGTCGCTGCCGATGAGGAAATTGGACGCGTTGTGCCTGTGATCGCAGCGATAGCAAAACGTTTTGATATACCTATCTCAGTTGACACGACTAAATCCAAAGTTGCAGAAAAAACCGTCGATGCCGGGGCGGAGATAATCAATGACATTTCGGGACTGCGATTTGACGAGCGAATCGCGGAAGTCACAGCATCGTCAAACGCCGGACTGGTGCTGATGCATTCACGAGGCACGTTTGAAACGCTGCATACGCAATCTCCTGTCGAGGACATTTTGGCTGAGGTTGCGACGGATCTTCAACGGGCTATCGACGTTGCAAATTCTCACGGCGTCAAAAATGAGCAGATCGCTCTCGACGTCGGGATCGGTTTTGGCAAGACACAGGAACAGAACTTAGAATTGCTCGTAAAACTTGGTAAACTTGTAAGTGAATTTGAACAATATCCGATGCTCGTCGGCGCATCGCGAAAATCCTTTATCGGCAAGATACTCGGCGATGTGCCGCCATCGGAAAGACTCGGCGGCAGCTTAGCGGCAGCTGTTGTAGCAGTGAGGAACGGCGCAAAGATCGTTCGCGTTCACGATGTACAGGAGACTGTCGCCGCGATCAAAACGGCAACTATGGTCGATGCGAGTTGAGCCGAAGAGACATTAAAATGACATATTTACGCATATCATTATTCATTTCTGCTTTCCTGTTGCTATCGGGTTTTACCGACTGCTACAAGGCGGTAACAAATTCCGGCCTGCCGAAAAATATAAAGACGGTAGCCGTTCCGGCATTCCAATTCGAAGCCAAAGGTTTGCGTTACCGTGTCGAATCGCGCTTTACCGACGCAGTTACCCGCGAGATCATTCGGCGCGGCAGCGGGCTGAAGGTTCAGGGAAGCCGAACAGGCGCTGATGCGGTTTTGGAAGGCACTATTCGCGATTTTGGCTTTTCAGGCGTATTGCTCGACAGCGAAGGCCGTGCCCGCGTGTATGAGGTGACGATCGTTACGGCAGTTACGATCCGCGATCTGAAGGCAAACAAGATACTTTACGATAATCAGAATTTTGTCTTTCGCGATTCGTTTGAGTTTTCATCCGACCCGCGCTCGTTCTTTAACGAGGAAGACCCTGCGGTAGAACGCATGGCCCGTGCCTTCGCCGAATCCGCCGTCTCTGCTTTCATAAACGGAATTGGAGTTAAAGAAGAAAAGAAATGAGGAGAGTTAGCCGCAGATGAACGCAGATATACACAGATCAGAAAAGATTGATTTTTTTCTTTGTTTTATCCGCGCCTATTTGCGTTAATCTGCGGCTAAATTTCTTATGGTCTTATCACGTGAAAATCTGAAAGATCAATTACGCAGGCGTGAGATAGCGCCGGTCTATTTGCTATTTGGGCCTGAGACACATCTTCGCGATCTCGCCGCTAAGACGATCACCGATCTTGCATTTGCCGAGGGTGATATGCGGGATTTCAATGAGACCGGTTTTAGCCTCAACTCAGAAGACAATCTAAAACGAGCGCTGGCAGCAGCCGAGCAGTTGCCGATGATGGCTTCGCGGCGAGTAATACGCATAACGGATGTTCGTATTTCAGCGACGGGTTTTCGTGACACGATCACCGAGGACCATGAACCTCTTTTGTCGGCTTATATTGCAAATCCATCACAAAACTCTGTCGTTATCTTTATTGCGGACGAACTGAACGGCGTGCGTAAAATGGGCAAGTTCCTGCGCGACAAAACAACAGCCGTTGAATTTACACGCCTCGACGACCGACAACTGACCGAGTTGGCGCGAGCTAAAATAAACGAAATTGGTGCTGAGATCAATGAACCTGCCTTGCGGCAACTGATCGGGCTTGTCGGTAACGACGTGCGGCGGTTGTCCAATGAGATCAACAAACTCGCTGCTGCGGCGATGCCCGGCAAAACTATCACATCGGCGTTGATTGATGCTCTGGTGCCGAATTCGCGCGAGCTTACCAATTTCGAGTTGACGGATCATCTGGTTGCCGGACGGCGAACGCAGGCTCTTGCGACTTTGAAAAAGATCCTCGACGACGGTGCCGAGCCGGTCGCCTTGATGGGCCTTATTTCATACAACTACCGCCGTTTGCTGATGGCAAAAGATCTAATGTCGCGCGGCGCCGATCGTCGCGAAGTGGCAAGCGTCGCAAAGCTCAGGTATAACGACCAGGAACCATTTCTCGCCGCCGCCCGCCGTGCTGATACAAAAAATTTGACCCGCGCAATAAAACGGCTTGCGGAAACCGATCTCGCGATCAAAACCTCAATTGGCGGCAGTGGTCCTCAAGGCTCACGACTGCAGATCGAAATGCTGGTGTGTGAACTTGCTCTTATGTAGAGGCCGCTCCCTTAGATAGGAGCAACTCCGGTTGCGTTGTTGTAATTCCTGTAGAGGTCGTTGTAATCGCCAACTGTCCGGGAAAGTATCAGCGGCAGCTGCGCAAGATCGCTGATGTTCACGATCAAATTCAGATTACGCAGAAAAGCGTCGTGGGCGTTCATCGTTGTTCCGCCGTCCTCCAATGAGATAAGGAAGAGACGCCGGCGCTCCGACGAATACATTGCATTTGCTTTTTGCTGGATCACGGCTGCCCCGCCCAATTCGGGGGCAAAATCGGGGGAAAACATCAGCAATTCGGTCTTGCCGTCACGAAGCCGTTCGTTGGCCTGTGCAGGCGTTTGAGCAACGTAAACTTTATATCCGGCTTTATTAAGAATTTTTGCTGTCTCGTCCGCATGCTGGCCGAGGCAAAGCAGTATCCTACGTGGTTTTTCATTTTCTTCGTCGCCGGACGAAAAAGTATTTTTATCCGACTGAAGTGCCTGCATCAGCGTTCGCAGAGCATTGTTGATCTGCATTCCGGATTCCTTTGCCGCAAAATCCGTCCCGCCGTTTTCGGTCGGAGCGGCCGGTTGATTGGCCGCCAATTGCTCTACCGTTGACAGTCCTCTTCCGGAAGCGTCCTTTTGAACGCGAAGCAAATTCTGACAACGAGGGCAGCGAACCGAAAAATTCCCGCTGGGGATCTTTGATTCGTCCAACTGTAAAGAAACAGAGCAATTATCGCATCGTATTATCATAGTAGTCAGTGGCCGGTCCATCGATCATTCCATCATATTAAGAACAGAGTCCGGATTTTCCGGCGGAGGCGGTGGGATGATCGGCGTTGGCATGGGCTTGTTGTTATTTGCTTTTATGTAATCCTCGGTCGAAGACAATCCTTTCAACTGAAGTAAAAGATTATTTTGATTGGTAGCAAACGAAAGACCGTCTTCCATCGTAATTAAGTTTTTCCCGATCATATCGCGAATGACCGAGTCGAAATCCTGCATTCCGTCGATCTCGCCGTCGCGGATCGCATCGAGGAGAGTCTTGCCTTCGGTTTCGCCTTTTTCGATGTATTCGCGCGTTCGCGGATTTGATCTTAGGATCTCGCAGGCGGCGATTCGGCCTTTGCCGTCAGCGGTCGGTATCAATCGCTGCGAAACGATATATCGAAACGTCTGTGCCAGACGCGTGCGGATGATCCGTTCTTCATTCTTCGGATAAAGGCCGATTATGCGGTCGATCGTTTTCGAGGCGTCGATGGTGTGCAGCGTCGAGAGAACAAGATGGCCTGTCTCGGCGGCTTCGAGTGCGATCTCGGCAGTTTCCAGATCGCGCATTTCGCCGACCAAAATGACTTTTGGCGCCTGGCGAAGAGCGGCACGCAATGCTGAAGCAAAATCCTTTGTATCTGCACCAACTTCGCGTTGGTTAATGGTACTTTTCTTGTGATTGTGCAGAAACTCGATCGGGTCCTCGATCGTGACAATGTGGTATGACTTGATCTCGTTGATCCGGTCGATGATCGCGGCGAGTGTCGAACTTTTTCCAGAGCCGGTCGGTCCGGTGAGCAACACGACCCCGTTGCGGATCTCGGCAATATCGGCAAGCTGCGGTGGCAATCGGAGCGATTCAAAACTGGGGATCTCGTGCGGAATGACTCGCATTACGATCGAAAATGAGTTGCGCTGCTGAAAGATATTTACACGAAAACGGCATTTTCCAGGCAAAGCATAACTCAGATCGGCCGTCTGGTATTTGGCCAAATGCAGCGCGGCGTCAGGATTATCGCGGATAAGCGACATCGCGATCATTTCGGTCTGAAAGGCCGAGAGTTTGCCCAGACCGATAGGCGACGCCGGATAAAGCACGCCGTTGATCTCGACCTGCGGCTTTTGCCCGCAGGAAAAATTCAGGTCGCTGACATTTTCGGAAACGAGCAGCATCTGCTCGATAATGGGCGCTACGTCTAGCAAGCTCATGATATGGATTGCTCCCGGAGTGGTATCAAAAAAGGATGGAAATGTCTGGAGGGAATTCCTAGACGGTGGCGTTATTGCTAACGCCGTCAGTAATATTATTGACCATTGCGGCCAGGGAATGCAAGTGATTTTTTAAGAATGCAAAACAAAGTTTAGCATTAGGCGGCGGAAATTCGAATCAGTTCTCTCATCCGGTTCTCAATTTTTGAGGGCTCAGTGACGATCGAGCCGATCATTGCGGCCGAATCTGCACCGGCAGCGAAAACGGACAGCAGATCATTCTCGGTGATGCCTCCAATAGCGACGAGCGGAATATCGCCAATCAGATCACGCACTTCACGCAGGTTATCAAGCCCGACAACGTCGTCAGGATCTTCTTTTGTTTTGGTAGGAAATATCGGGCCGAGGGCAATGTAGTCAACCGGCAAATCCATCGCTGCTCGAGCTTGTTCGATGGAATGTGTAGAAAAACCAATGATCGCATTCTTGCCGAGGATAGACCTCGCCGATTCCGGCGGCAGATCGTCCTGGCCCAGATGAACGCCGTCCGCTTTTAGAGCCAAAGCGATATCGACACGATCATTGATGATGATGCGAACATCGTGCATCTTTGCGATCTTGATCGCTTCGGCGGCAACTTCGTAAAAATCACGAGGGCTGGCGTGCTTTTCGCGCAGTTGTATCACCGTAGATCCGCCTGCTATCAGCCGTTCGACCTGCTCGGCGTGCGAGATGCCGGAAATGCGGACATCTGTGATCGGATAGATTTTCGGGAAAGTGAAGTTCAAAGTTAAAGTCCAAAGTCCAAAGTCCAAAGTCCGGTTGTAGCCTTGGGCCTTAGACTTTGGACCTTGGACTTTTAAAAGAGCCCTTTCATCATCAAAAAGCAGTCTTCGCCGTTGTTGTAATACTTGCCGATGCGCTGAACGATCGTGTAACCCAGCCTGCGATAAAGGTCCTGGGCGGTCGTATTACTGACACGAACCTCAAGCATCACCGTTCCGATCCCGCGTTTTCTAAGCGATCCTTCGACGTGTTTGAGCAGCTTGACAGCAATTTTGCGGCGGCGGTGCTCGGGCGCTACGCCGATAGTCGTCAGATGCGCCGCGTTGTTCTCATTGACCATCACAAAGGCAAATCCGACCATCTCATCCGCCGGCGTCACCATCCGGTAGCTCAAAGTTCGCGGCTCGTTGAGCAAATATTCAAACGTGTGTTTTGTGTAATTGTCACCGTTGCGAAAGCAGCGAATATTCAGCCGCAGAGCCTCCTGCAAATGATCCAGCGTCAACGGCCTGATCTCATAATCGCAAAACGGCGCGGGAACAATTACCTCCGGCTCGGCCGGAAAAGCCGGAACAAAAAAATTTCGGATTGTCTCTAACACCGCCATAAGGTCAGTTGCGAAGTACCGAAGTTACAGAGTTGCGAAGTAGTTGCACCAAACGAACCTTTGTAACTTCGGCACTCTGCAACTTCGCAACTCCCTAAACTATCAACATGCAATCCCCATAGCTGTAAAAACGATACCGCGCCGCGACCGCATGTCTGTATGCATTCATTATAAGTTCGTGCCCGCCAAATGTAGAAGTCAAAACGAGCAGCGAGCTCTGCGGCAGGTGAAAATTTGTAAGCAGCGCGTCTATTGCCTTGAATCTGTATCCGGGCGTTATCGTCAGATCTGCCGTTTGCGAGCCGGCGATAAAATTATCGAATTTCGTTAGCGTAGTTTCCAAAGCCCTTGTCGTCGTTGTGCCGACGGCGATGATGCGTTTACCGTCCGCCTTTGCGGCAGTTAAAACTTGAGCGGTTTCTTCACTGATCTCGTAACTTTCCGGCGAGACAGTATGTTTGGTTATATCGTCAACGCGAACCGGCTCAAACGTCCCGTAACCCACATGCAAAGTTATCTCGGCAACCGTCACGCCGCGATCTTGTATCGCCTCCAAAACGTCCGGCGTAAAATGCAGCCCTGCCGTCGGAGCCGCGATC
>CAZUEI010000036.1:0-11759 GCA_964618985.1 uncultured Chloracidobacterium sp. | reverse complement strand
GATCTCGCCGCTGTCGGCATTGTAAAAGCCGTAAGCGATGCGCATGATGGTTGATTTGCCCGCACCGTTCTCACCGACAATTGCATGGATCGTGCCTTTGTGAACAGTAATAGACACGTCGTCATTTGCGACAACATTTCCAAAGGTTTTTGTAATATTTCGTAGTTCTAACATTTGTTTTTTGCCGTTTAAATCAGAGCGACCCGCGCCCTACAGCTTCACCGATTCTACCTTTTTGCTTCGACGGCTTTTTTCCGCGGCGAAACACATGACGTGGCTTTCAATGGACACATCGATCGTCGAAGTCAACAAGCTCGGGTTTTTCTGTGAGACGGCCTGGACCCAATCATGCACAAGGCCAAAATCACCGCCGCCATGTCCACTGCCGCGGTAGTTTTCGAGGTCAACGGCTTTAGAGTCCCACTTGGTGACTTTTCCTGTTCGAAAATCGGTGTGGGTAAAGGTATCCATATCGCCCTCGATGAAGCCCATTGCTCCCATAACGCGGGTGCGGCGGCCTCCCCACGGAGTAAACGCTTCCATCGAAAAATTGGCAGTAATGCCGTTGTCAAAAGTCATCGAAGAAACATAATGATCCGCCTGATCGTTATCCATGCGATAGACACATCGCCCGTAGTTTGTGGTCTTTAAAGAATTCAGGACCGCCTCGTCGTGTTTTTCTTTCTCGTCCGGAAGGTCAAAAACGTATCGCCATCTGCGGCCACCACGGTGGTAGATCTTCAGAGCCGAATACGGACAGGTTGATTCCACCGTGCAGCCGTCCGCGCATCTTTCGGTGCTGCCTGCGGGAGCATTCTCTTTTCGAAACCATTTTATATTTCCCATGGCAACGATGCTTCGGCTGGGCTTGCCCACCATCCAACGCAAAATGTCCAGATCGTGACACGATTTCGCCAAGATGATCGGTGTGGAATCTTTCGAGTTATGCCAGTTGCCGCGCACGAAAGAGTGCGACATATGAACATGCTCGATCGGTTCAAAATGCTGAATGCTGACCAGTTCGCCGACGGCGCCGGAATCGATCATCTGTTTGAGCTGTATGAAATACGGCGCGTATCTCAGCACATGACAGACGGCGACGATTCGCCCGGTTTTTTTGGTCAATGCCAAAATGTCCCGGCATTCTTTTTCGGACGGCGAGATCGGTTTTTCCAGCAGCACGTCGTAACCCATTTTCAATGCTGCCATGCAGGGGCCATAGTGCAGCCTGTCGGGCGTTGTTATGAGGACGGCATCGGCAAACTTCGGAACCTTGAAAACATCTTCCCATGTTTTGAAGCGATTCTGCTCAGGGATTTGATGCTTCTTGGTGTAACGGTCATTGCGGACTAATATCGGTTCCGCTACACCGACAATATCGAGTTCGTCGGGAAATTTGACAGCGTAATTACCGTAAACATTCCCTCTCGCTCCGGCTCCCAAAGTAATGGCCGTGACTGGCTTGGTTGGTTTTTGATATGACTTATTCGTGTCAAACAGCAAAGGCAATGACGAATCGCTGTTGCCAAATGCGGAACCGCCAAATGCAACGCCACCAAGAGCAAGCCCAAGCGCTTTCAAAGTGTCTCTTCTGGTCCAACTACTTTTCGTGTCGTAGCTCATTAAACACTCTCAATGATGCATTACATTATTTTGCCATCGCGTCAGTTACCTTGATCTCGCCGGCAACGATCTTTGCCTTTGCCTGTTCGGTTTTCGCGATCACGTCGGCGGATATCAACGCCTTATTGTTGTCATCCATCGCGTATGCGACGCCATCTTTGTCGAGGCCGAAAACGTGAAAGCCGCCGTCGAATTTGCCGTTCAATAGCTCTTTGACAACGTCGTAACATGCATTATCTACACGTTTTACCATTGAGGTGAGCACAAAGCCGGGCTTTACGCCGTTCTGGTTTGAATCAACTCCGATGACGAACTTGTTCGCTTCGCCTTTGTCGTTTTTGCCGTATTGCTCGACCGCATCGAACGTACCGAGACCTGAATTCCCTGCTGCAGTAAAAATGACATCGGCTCCCTTTTCGATCTGTGCAAGCGAAAGCTCCTTGCCTTTTCCGGGATTGTTCCACGCTCCGTCAGTCACGCCGACATAATTGACGATCATCTTAATATTCGGATTAACGGACCGGGCACCTTCTTCATAGCCTTTTGCAAATCGGTGAATCAGCCCAATATCCATTCCCCCTAAAAACCCCAGCGTTCCCGTCTTTGATTTTGACGCTGCGATCATGCCGACAAGATACGAGCCTTCGTGCTCGCGAAAAACGAGCGACGCCACATTTTTGAGCGGTGTTTTGCCGTCCGCCTCAAAGATGACGCCGTCGATGATGGCGAATTTGTTGTTGGGATAATCGAGAGCGACCTTTTGCATTATCGGCCCCTGGGCAAATCCGACTCCAATGATCAGATCGAAATTCTTCTCGGCAAACGCCCTCATCGCCGGCTCGATCGAAGTAGGGTTGCCCGGCTCGACATCATAGAGGCAAATGTCGAGGTCTTGCTGTGCGCGTTTTACGCCTTCCCACGCAGCCGCGTTGAACGAACGGTCGTTCTTGCCGCCGATGTCAAAAACTATGCCGACACGGATCTTGCACCCTTCACGTTTTGCCTCAGCACGATGCGTGCAGGAAGAAACAATCAAACCAACGATGACAAACATTAACGGTAAAAAAATTCGATATTTCATAACAGGTTAGACCACCGCTCTTATCAATTTAGTTGTCCGGGGCAATTCTCTGATTATTTTATATGCATCCTGCAACGTTTTTCCAATTGAATCCGCTTGGTTTTGCCGGCGGCAATAGATAATTCCAAGCTCATCGCCCTTTTCAACCCGGTCGCCAATCTTTCTTGTGCAGGCATAACCAACTGCATGATCGACGTTATCCTCAGCCTTAATGCGGCCGCCGCCTATGTCGCTAATTGCAAGGCCAACCGCAAAAGTATCGATCTCGGCAACGTAACCGGTTGTCGCGGCAGTGACCGGCGTCTTAACCAATTTCTTTGTCAGCAATAATTCCGGCTTATCGCAGATCTTCGGATCGCCGCCTTGCAGCTCGATGTTTTGCTTAAACGTTTCTATCGCTCTGCCGGAATCGAGAGCATTCTTGATTTTGAACTTAGCGTTTTCAACCGAACTGGCTATCTTGCATTGCACGAGCATATGCGCTGTCAACTCGACCGACAGTTCAAGCGTCGGCAGCATTGCATCGTCAGCTTCACCGCCAAGTATCTTCAGACATTCATAAACTTCGAGAGCGTTGCCAACATACTGCCCAAGCGGCTCGCTCATGTCAGTGATCAAAGCCTGCGTAGTGACGCTGAATGTTTTCCCCGTTTCGCACAGAGCTTTTGCGAGCTTTACCGAATCTGCGTATTTTTGAATAAACGCTCCCGAACCTGTCTTGACGTCCAAAACTAAAACGTCCAGCCCCTCGGCCAGTTTCTTCGACATTATCGAAGCGACGATCAGCGGAATATAGGGCACGGTCGCCGTTGCATCGCGCAACGCGTAAAGTTTCTTGTCCGCAGGCGCGATCTGCTGCGTCTGTCCGGCAAGAGCAAGGCCGCATTTTTTTAGTATCTGTTTGAATTTTGCAAATGAAATATTTACGTCAAAGCCGGGTATGGATTCGAGCTTGTCGAGAGTTCCGCCTGTATGTCCAAGCCCGCGACCGGAGATCATCGGCACGGCGACGCCGCAAGCCGCAGCAAGCGGAGCAATTATCAACGAGGTCTTGTCGCCGACACCGCCCGTCGAATGTTTATCTGCTTTCGGCCTGTCTATATCCGAAAAGTCCATTATCGTACCCGAATGCAGCATTGAGCCGGTTATGGAATACTGCTCGCGCCGATTCAGACCTTGGATAAATATCGCCATCACCAGAGCGGTTATCTGGTAATCAGCCCAGCTTCCGTCGCAGACGCCGTCTATAAAAGACGATATCTGCTCATCAGAAAGCGCCTTGCCGTCGCGCTTTGCAGCAATTATTTCCTGTGGACGCATAGATTATCAAGTTTCGCACAGAAAGGAGGAGTTTTAAACGCAGAGAACGCAAAGGAAGCAGAGAAAACCTCAAAACAGGCAAAAATCCAGTTCTTATTTTCTGCGTTCTCAACGTCCTATGCGTTTAAATCTCTTTACGGTAAAGAAGAACGATAGCCTGAGCGCGAACGGCGAGGCCATGCCCAACGGCATCGACCTTTTCGCCCGTTTTTGCTTTTACGCTCACTTGATCAATCTCTATATCCAACGCAGCCGCGAGATTGGAACACATTGCGTCGATATACGGCCGAAGCTTTGGCTTTTCAAGGTCGATGACGGAATCGATATTTGCGACCTTATAGCCCTTTTCCTTAACGAGGCCGGCTGCATAACTAAGAAATTGTGAGCTTTCTGCGTTTCGCCAGCGCTCTTCGTCATTCGGAAAATGTGTCCCAAGATCGCCGAGAGCAAGCGCCCCAAGAACGGCATCCGCCGCCGCGTGCATCAGCACATCAGCATCCGAATGCCCATCGGCGCCAAGATCGGACTCGATAGGAACACCTCCGAGGATCAACGGCCGTCCCGCAACAAGACGATGAATATCAGTGCCAAAACCAATTCGATGCATGATAATTTATTAACTTTTCAAAAATGCTTCTGCGAGGACCATGTCTTCGGCACGAGTTATCTTAATATTTCGCGCGCTCCCTTCTACAACAGCGATCTTAACACCAAGTTTCTCAACCAAATAACATTCATCTGTAACAGATTCGTCCAGTTCGACGCCTTCAAATGCGTTACAGAGAATATTGTATCGAAATGCCTGCGGTGTTAATGCTCGCCGTAAATTCTCACGCTCGATGGTGTGTGAAATATGTTCACCGTCGATCTGTTTGATCGTGTCAGTAACTTCTGCAACTAGACAAGCAGCTCCGGTTTCTTTAGCTTTGCCGATTGTGCGCGTGATTTCATCAACTGATACAAGAGGCCTCGCACCGTCGTGAACGGCGACAATATCCGACGCAGAATTCACGGCCTCAAGGCCATTCTTAACCGATTCAGTTCGTGTCGCCCCACCAACAACGATCGACTTGAGCTTTGAAATTTCAAATTTGAGATTAATGGTCTCAAATTCCCGCCGCCCGTCTTCAGACAAAACAAGCACTATCTCATCAACCGCAGGGCACGACTCAAATCGTTCTAAAGTATGTATTATTAATGGCTTACCTAGGACGGGAACGAACTGTTTTGGCTGCGATCCGGCAAATCTCTGTCCGCTTCCGGCTGCGACTATGATGACGGTGTTCATGAATAATAAATCGTAAACGATTCTATTTACTATTCACAATTTAGGATTCAACTTCTTCAATTATCGTCGTCTGCCGGAGTTCGCGGGTGGCTTTTCGAAACCCAAGCGAGCGGGAATCGTGAATACCCAGTTCCGTGCTGCCGTTTGTGTCCTCTTTCTCTTCCCACAACCTACCAAAGATCATCTTGCCGGCTGTCGTTTGCAGAACGCTGGTGACGGCAATGTCGGCGGTCTTGCCGATGAGCCGTCGGGCGTTGTCGATGACTACCATTGTTCCATCGTCGAGATATGCAACGCCCTGGTTATATTCCTTGCCTTCCTTGAGAACGAAGACGCGCATTGCCTCGCCCGGCAGAACAACCGGCTTTAAAGCGTTGGCAAGCTCGTTGATATTGAGCACTTCGACGCCGCGAAGCTGGGAAACTTTGTTGAGATTAAAATCGTTCGTGACAATTACTGCTTCGAGTTGTTTGCCGAGTTCGATAAGCTTGAGATCGACCTCCTTGACAGCCGGAAAATCGGTCTCAACGATCTGGACGTCAAGTTTGCTGTTGTTGCGAAGCCGCTGCAGCATGTCCAACCCGCGACGCCCGCGCTGGCGTTTTGAAGAATCAGGCGAATCCGCAACTTGCTGAAGCTCGGCGAGAATAAAATTTGGAATGATAAGCGTCCCGCCCAAAAATCCTGTTTCGGCAACATCGGCGATGCGGCCGTCTATGATCACCGAGGTATCGAGCAGTTTGTAGTCACGCTTTGCGGTTTTGTCGCTGAATATACCACCGAGAGCGGAAAGATCAATATAATCGCCCTTAGCCGCGCCAACCATCAGCCCGACATATCCCATAAAAAATGCGAGCGAGATGGTCAGAAAAGTCTGCATTTCGGCTGAAACGGCAGCTTCTTTCTGGATCGAGATCAAGACGCCGATCAGAAAAGCACCTATGATTCCCAAAATCGAACCGACTGCTGCTCCAAGGAGCGTTTTTAACGAAGCACGACGCACCCGCATTTCGAATGCGATTATCAATACTCCGACAAGCGCCCCAAATGCAGCTGACAACAACCTTCTCGAAGATTCATCACTGATAATGCCTATTCCGAACCGCTGCGTCCGCTCGAACGGATTTAGCAGATAGCCCAAAAGGACCAGCATGCCCACGAAAGCGATTCGCAATATGAGAACGTCCAACTTCATACGCTAAAATCTTAGCACGAAAAGCGTCTTGGCGGTAACGATGAGAAGGCCTGAATTGGCCTCAATTTGTGAATGCGCAGAGACCGCTTGTCATGCATCTAAACAAACACCGATTGCATTGCCTATTTCAGACAAATCAATAGTTTCCTTTTAGCCGTTTTTCGTCTTTATTTTAATAGGCTATACTTATCGAATTACGAATTGCGAATGTGAGAAGAATTACGCAACTCGTAATAATAATTCAAAATTTAGAATTCGTAAGTCGTAAATGAAATTATGCCTGCACTATTTTATTTATTTGTGATGTTTGCTCTCGGCGATGCGGTCGGGCGCCGTTTCTTTCCGATCGTGTCGATTCCGCACCGCATTGCGTCGGCTTTTCTTTGTGGATTGCTGCTGAGCAGTTGGTGGACGTACGCGCTCGCCTATTTTTTCTCGAATCAAACTACGCCGATGCTATGGGGCAACATCGCGTACTTTGTCACGGCAGGAGGCTTGATATTGTGGCTGCGAAATAATCCGCCAAAGAAAGAGCCCAAAACATCACTTGACGTAAGCGACAGCGAATTTAAACGGACAGACTGGATCATCGCAGGTGTATTTTTGGCGTTCGTAACGTGGATGATGTTTCACACGTTCACGATGGGCGACGGCAAGATCATGATCGGGCATCACCAATTCCCCGATTTCGGTTCGACGCTATCGATAATGCAGTCATTTGCCGAGGGGCACAATTTCCCAACGCAATACACGCATTTTACAGGCGAGCGCATACGCTATCATTTCCTATTCTATTTTCTGGCTGGCAATCTGGAATTTCTCGGCTTTAGCCCCGCCGTCGCCAATAATATTCTCAGCATTTTTTCGCTGACTTCCCTGCTCATCCTCGTGATGACGCTTGGCTCGGTGCTATTCAATTCACGTATCGTCGGCCGCATTGGCGCCGCTCTTTTCTTTTTCCACGGATCACTGGCATTCATCCCGTTTCTGCTTTCGCAGCCGAATTTCGCAGCGTTGCTTGAGAAACTCAATACGATGAAGGATTTCCTCCAATCAGGATTCCCATATCGCGGCGAGGCCTGGGGCGTGTGGTCACAGAATGTCTATCTCAACCAGCGTCACCTGGCCAGCGCTATCGCCATCCTTCTGTTGATATTGATCTATGTGGTGATCAGACTGCGCGAAAAATTTGAGACAGAGCCGGAAGTTGCTGAGGAAGTAACCGCAGCAGATGAAGTTGAAGATTCGGGTGAGGATGAAGAAGCTGACGAATATGAAGAATCAGATGAAGATGAAGACGAGGATTTAGAAGACGAAGAAGAGGATGAAGATGAAGAAAGTGACGAGGAAGAGGAAGAGGAAGATGGAGAAGCTTCCGTAACTGACTCAGCACCGCCTGCGAAAAAAGTAACTAAACCCGCAGAGGCTCCAGATATTACGGGTTATATCAAGAGATATTCCGTCTTTGTGTTTGCAGGAGTGCTTTTCGGCCTCTTGCCAATGTGGAACGGCGCCGTATTTTTGGGCGGTGCAACGATTCTCGCTGCGCTTTTCGCATTGTATCCGCGACTTCGCAGGGAAATAATCGCTCTTGTAATAACGGCCGCAATCATAGCGTTGCCGCAGATAATCTATCTGAAAACGGGCAACATGAAACCGGTCGGCTACTCGATGTTCCATTGGGGATTTGTTATCGAGGATGCGGGCATTTTTGACGTGCTGTGGTGGACGTTCTACACGTTTGGGTTTAAGTGGGTACTGCTGGCCATCGCGCTCTATTTTGCGTCCGGCCTACAGCGGCGTTTCCTGGCCGCGATCTCGATCCTGCTGCCATTGACTTATTGCTTCCGCTTTAGCGAAGAGGTTTTGGCAAACCACAAATTCATCAATATGTGGTTGGTCGTCGTAAACGTTTTCTGCGGTTACGCTCTGTTCAAGCTTTGGAATCTCAAAGCCGGACAAAACGTTGTTCCGGCTCGTGTTGCAGCCGTCATTCTCGTATTGCTAGTTACAATCGGCGGGGCTATAGATTTGATGCCGATCAAAAATTCCACGTTCATCGAAATGAAATACGATGACAACAAACTGATCAAATGGATAAAGGAAAATACCGATCCGAAGTCGATCTTCCTGTCACACCGTTACATCAATCACGAGTTTCTTCTAGCCGGCCGGCGCTTGTTTTATGGTGACCCCTATTACGCCTGGGGAACCGATTACGATACCGAGACCCGCGAGAATCTTATAAAGACAATATTGGAAGGACAAGACCCGGCAGAAACGCTTCGGCTTCTAAAAGAAAACGACATTGACTATGTCGCGATCGACGACCAGATAAGAAAAGTTCGTCAATACATAAAAAATCCGAACGAGGAACTCTTTGCCAAGTATTTCCCGCTCGCTTTCTATGACGACACTGCCGAATTCGGCGGCAATATGAAGATCTACAAGGTGCCGGATGATATTGCCTCGCCTCAACCCGTAGTTCCTTCAGATAACCCGGCCGATAAGCCGTCGCCGGAAACTCTGGGCATCAATATTTTCCAAAAAGGCGGAGACGGCACAGGCCCCGGCCAATTCAAAAACCCGCGCGGCCTTGCGGTTGATGCGAAAGGCTTTATATATATCGCTGACTATCATAATGCCCGCATACAGAAATTTGCGCCTGACGGCAGTTTTGTTTCAATGTTCGGTACGAAAGGCGAAGGCGAGGGCGAATTCAAGGAACCAAACAGCATCGTCATTGATGAAGCCGGAAATCTTATTATCACGGACGGCCTTGCTCACAAGATGCTCAAGTTCGACGCCGACGGCAAGTTCATCAAGGAATGGAAAAAGCCCACAGTCGATTTCTACGGCGCCCGCGACCTCGCCTTTGGTCCCAACAAGAAGCTTTACATTATCGATCAGGGCCACACGCAGGTAGAGGTATTCGATCCGGCAGCCGAGAGTTTCTCAACTTGGGGCTCCGGAGGTGCAGGCGACGGCCAGTTTAACGAACCAACCGGGATCGGCATCGGCGGGGGCATGATCTTTATCAGCGACAGGGATAATCACCGCATTCAGGTATTCGATTTCGAAGGCAAATTTATCCGACAATGGCCGATCCAGGGTTGGGAACGCAATCATTATCCCGACATCGTTTACGACGATGTTACAAAACGTGTTTACGTCTCCGACGGCAAATCAAATCAGATACTGGTGTTCGATGAAGCAGGCACTCCGCTTCCGCCGCTAACTGGCGAAAACGGCGAGAAATTTGACAACCCGTCCGCGATGGCAATTGTGGAAACAGGAAAACAAAGACGCCTGTTCGTTCTAAACACCGGCGGAGGCAAGATCTCAACGATCACGTTAGAAGGGAAAAAGGCAGAGCCGAAAAAAGGAAAGTAATTACAAAAACTTTTTAGAGTCTCGATAGCGATGAATAATTAGTGGAATATCTGCGTCGATATAGAGTATGCATATTGCTTGCACTGGCGGCGATACCGTTCTATTTCTTCTATATCTATGACCTGACAGGAAACCCTCCAGGGTTTTATATCGACGAGGCATTAGCTTCGTTTAACGCCTACCAGATCCGTCTAACGGGCCGCGGAGAATTTGGCCAATCCTGGCCGCTATATTTTCCGGTTATGCAGGTACCCGGAACGAATAACTTCTACGGCTACATGGACCCAACGCAGGTTTATACCCTCGCAGCGTTGTTCACCGTTTTTGCCCCGAGCCTTTTCTTGCCACGACTATTAAGCGCGACAGCCATGTTTTTGGCATCGCTACTTTTGGGCTTGTTAGGCAAACGAATTTCGGGACGGCTCGACGTTGGCGTTATCACCGCCGCAACCGCACTGCTGACTCCCTGGCTGTTTGAAGTGAGCCGATTGGCATTTGGTGCTTCGCTGTACCCGTTTGCGATCGTTGTCTTTCTGCTGTTTCTGCACATCGCACATAAAAAAGAACGATGGCCGGTATGGAATTGTGTCTTGATAGCGGTGGGACTCGGGCTGTGCACCTACACTTACTCGATCGGACGCCTGCTCGGCCCGCTTCTGGCTTTCGGTCTCATACTGTTCGCCGCTGATCGAGAACGTTTCAAAAACGTTCTTAAAACGTGGGGAGCTTATGGCATCACTTTGATCCCGATGCTGGCCTTTCACTTGAGCAATCCAAGCGCTTTAACAGGAAGATTTGACAAGACCGTAGGCATTTTTGCTCGCAGCAAAGGCTATTCGACTATTGCCTCGATCTTTTTCTCGAATTACCTCGAAAACATCAACCCACGGCGGCTGCTTTTTGTTGGCGACACCAACCTGCGGCACCACTTCCCGGACACAGGGCCGATCCTGGCTGCAAGTTTCATTCTCGCGCTGGCCGGCATTGTGATCGTGATCGCCAAATATCGTAATGACGCATGGTGGCGGTACATGTTGTTTGGGATGGCCGCCTCGGTAGTTCCCGCTTCGCTCACTAAAGAGCAATTTCATATGCTGCGGCTTGATGCGTTTCCGGTGTTTTTAATTATTTTCATGGTACCGGCGGCGATGTGGTGCATGGGCGTTGATAAGAGCGATGCTGATCCCGAAGTGGCTGCCAAAAAGACGCCGAAAAAAAACGTCGCCTTAATGCTCCGCAGATATGCTCTGCCGATCTTATTGATCTTGACAGTGGCTCAGGCCGTGTACTTTCAGTTCGTTTTTAGAAAGGGTGCCAGGACGCGCGATACTTTGTACGATGTGGGTTACCGGCCGGTTTTTAATGCGGCCATCGCCCAACCTTCAAGGCCGATTTACCTCGTCGACGGTTACTGGGGACAAGCCTACATCCACAGTTACTGGTATGCCGTCATTGATGGTATAGATCTTTCAAATTTCGTCCATGTTGTGAATGGACAGCCGCCCGTTGGAGCTATCGTTATCACTGCGGATGACAAATGCGATAGCTGCGCGCCGCTCTTCCAGGACGGACAATTTGTTCTGTATCGTCAGATCCCGGCAAGCCAAAATACTTCTGCACCGATGCCGTCACTTAAGTGACTGCCCTTGCCGTCACGCCGCGTATATCTTCAGCTTAAATTCATCGTTCGCGATATAGATCTCTGGCTTGCGGCCCGAAAACAGGTTTGACTGCCTCAGGATCATCGGCAAGCCGCCGTGAGGCACGGTTATGCCGTATTCGCGCCGGGTAAAGATAGAGGCGATCTGAGGATTAAGCCGCTGCGTGATGCCGTAACGTATCGCCCTTGAAGCCGGCGG
>CAZUEI010000035.1:0-12161 GCA_964618985.1 uncultured Chloracidobacterium sp. | reverse complement strand
CCTTCCTGCATTCGTGCGCCGCCTGAGGCGGAATAGATTATGACAGCTCCGCGTTCTGGGATCGCTCGTTCGATCAGCCTCGTTATCTTTTCGCCGACTGCTGAGCCCATCGAGCCGCCGATAAACGACATATCCATCGCACCGGCGTAAACGATATGGCCGCCGACTCTGCCCTTTCCCGAAACGATCGCTTCGGGTAGGCCCGAAGATTCTTTTGCCTGCACGATGCGATCTTTGTATGCTTTCGAGTCCTTGAATTTGAGCGGATCGGCCGACGTCACTTCCTCGTCCAACTTTTTGTATTTGCCATCATCAAACAGGTCTTTTAGCCTGTCTGCCGACGAGTATCGAAAATGGTAACCGCAATGCGTGCAAACCTCGTGCGAATCGGCTAGTTCGCGTTTGTAGAGAGCATTGTCGCAATCCGGGCATTTGACGAAAATACCCGAGGTTAAGACGGTTTGCTCCTCGTCGTTCTTCTGCTCTTCAATATTGGGTTTATCTCGTCGAAACCAAGACATATAATTCAAAATTAACGAAGATTTAAGGTTAGCACACGCTTTGACCATTCAAAAGAATGGATGCGGCTCAAGTGCATTGGTTTGGAACTCGCAAGTGTGTTAAATTCAAACTCTAAAAATGCCTTGAATCTGTCGTTGGGAGTTTTTTTGCGATGCGAAATTTGTTATTTGTTTGTGTGTTATTGTTACTGTCGGTCAACGTCTTTTCGGCAACCAAAACGTGGGATGGCGGAGGTGTGGACGCCAATTGGAATACCGCTGCAAACTGGTCAACCGACGTGCCCCCGGTTACTGGCGACGACCTGGTGTTCCCGGCTGATGCGCTGCAACAGGCGAACAATAATAATTTCTTTTTTCTCACCAGCTTTAATTCAATTACTGTCGATGGCGGCACATACACTTTTGGCGGAAATCCGATACGCCTGACAAACGGATTGACGGCCACTACCGGCACTCATACTTTTAATTTCGCAATAACTCTCAGCAGCGCTCAAACATTTCTTGCGGATACAGGAGCTACGGTAACGGTATTTATACTTTCAGTCGGAAGCTCTGCTTTGACGATTGACGGAGCGGGAATCGTCGGCATCGGGTTGATCTCAGGTTCGGGTTCGGTCACAAAGAATGGCGCAGGCGCGGGCGGGATCATTACAGCCACCGGATACAGCGGCGTCATTACGTTGAACGACGGCATTTTTATCGTTGACGCAAATATCCCGAACAGCCCGGTCGTTATTCAAGGGGCCATTCCGACCGGCACGCCTTCGATAAGCGGCTTTGGCGGAACCGGAACGGTCGGGACGACAACTGTTACATCCGGCGTGATCAGTGCTGGCACGCTTAATTCGCCGACCGGCGTGTTGAATATCAGCAACGGCCTCCATTTCACAGCAAACGGCGCCTACGCCTGCAAGATCGGCGGAACAACGCCGGGTGCGAACGGACACGATCAGCTAAACGTAATGGGAGTTGTCTATTTACTTAACGCGCAGCTTGCTCCGATTCCTTGGAACGGTTTTATCCCTGCCATCGGCGATACTTTTGTTATTTTGCAAAATGACGGAAATGAACCGATCGGCGGCACCTTTCTTAATTTGCCTGAGAGTGCAACCTTTGGAGCGCTCGATGCGCAGTTTCAGATCACTTATCTCGGCGGTGACGGCAACGACGTTTCGATAACGCGAATTGCTCCGCCTGCGGTCAGCGGGACAATAACATACGGCAATGCTATCGGAAATCCAGCTCCGCCGCGCTTTGTTTCAAATGTTCTGTTAAGCGGAATGGGCACGCCGGATGTCTCAGCAACGAGCGACTTTCCGGGCGGAATGTACTCTCTTACTGGTTTTGGCGGGGGTTCCTACACGGTTACGCCTTCTAAGACCGGCAGCGTGAATGGAGCCATCAGTTCCTTCGACGCCGCGAAGGTCGCACTACATGCTGCCGGAACTACCGTCTTGACGGGTAACCAGTTGGCCGTGGCGGATGTTAGCGGGAACGGGACGATTTCCTCGTTCGACGCAGGCCAGATAGCGCGTTATGCAGCCGGTGTTCCCGGCTCGGGCTCGGCTGGAATCTGGATATTTACACCTGCGAGCAGAAACTATGCTTCAGTCACAACGAATATCAAGGGCGAGGACTATGTGGCTCTGCTCATGGGCGATGTTTCCGGCAATTGGGTAAACACCGCGCCTGCCGCTAGATCGAATCCGAAATAATAACGGACTTTTATTATCGAAGAATGTTTGACATTTGCGAGTGGATGAGACCATTGCTCGCTAGGATCGGCGGCCTGTATAGATCGAATTTCGAGCCGTCGTAATTGCTGATCTGCCCACCTGCTTCCTCAATAAGTAAGACGCCTGCGGCCATGTCCCATGGATTCAAGCCTTCTTCCCAAAAGCCGTCAAACCGTCCGCACGCAACATAGGCCATATCGATCGCGGCCGAACCGTCACGCCGCACACCACGCGAGCTCATCAGGAATTGTGTCAGATGCCAAGCAAAGTCCTCTCGCCGTTTAAAATCGTAAGGAAAGCCGGTGACGATCAACGCATCGCCCAAATCTTGCGTTTCGGAAACGCGGATCGGTTTGTTGTTAAGGCTCGCTCCGCGGCCGCGTTCTGCGGCAAAAAGCTCATTCCGCGTCGGGTCAAACGTTACCCCAATGACGATCTCGCCGTCATGTTCCAGCGCCAGCGTGACACAAAAACACGGATAACCGTGAGCATAATTCGTCGTGCCGTCGAGCGGATCGATTATCCATTTCCAGGTATCTTCGCCGCCGATTATAACCGCATTACCCGACTCCTCAGCCAGGATCGAGTGTTTCGGATAATACGACTTGATCCGCTCGATGATCAAAGCCTCAGACGCAAGATCGGCCTCGGTGACAAGATTGATGTCGCCTTTTTTTGAAACTTTTATATTTCGGTCAAATTTTTCGAGCAGGAGTTGCCCGGCATCGCGGGCGGTTTCGATGGCGAAATTTAACATGCCTATCCAAACACCTTGCCAAACCACCCACTGTCTTCATCTTTTTCGGCAATCTGTGTCAGCTCGCCGGCATCAAGCCAAACGCCAGTGCATTTGTCGCAAACATCGATCTTGATCTTCTCAAAATCCGTTTCGATCAGCGTGCCGTCACATTTCGGGCATTTTATTTCGAGACTCTTTGAGTTCTCTTCTGCCAATTTGGCTTTCATCTTGTCTATCAATTCCTGTTCTTTGCGGCGAAAATACTCGTTTTCGAGTGCTTGGCCTCGGTCTTCCAAATCAATTGGCATAAATATTTGTATCCTTCTCTATTTTTAATTTATTAGTTAAAAAGTGAAAAAGGGGAAATGTGAAAAAGTTTGGAAAATGCACTCCAGCTGCACAACTTTTTATCCTTTTCACTTTTACACTTTTCCCCTTTTAACCTTCAGTTTTATGAATAGAACGCATCCGCTGGCGTGCTTTCTTTGAACGCCGTATTGTGTTGCGTCGCTTGAGATTGCTCTCAGCCCAATCGGAAACCTGTTTGAGGGGATGCCATTCGAAACTCTCCTGCGGCAAAACTTCGCTCGATGCATCTTTTAATTTCAGAGTACTAAAAGCGACAAAAAAGATCGTCAGATTAAAAAGTGCTCCGATGAGTACGACCAGCCATCCAGGTGCAAGACCAACCGTTGCCCTCTGAAAAACTAAATCCCAAAACACCTTCCGCTCAGCCTCGGTGGCAGCGGGAATCGGCGACGGATGGATGTAGATCTTTAATGTCCACGATAGCGCCAGCAGCACAAACAGCCACAGATAATTCGACCGAAGCCGCCGTCCGACCGCCTCCCATTCGCTGATAGTAAATCGCGGGCTGATGAGATCGGCCGCAATATGCTCGGCCCATTCCTTGTCCGGCGGTATCGTCCGATGCGACAACATCGGCGCAAAATATCCGGCTTCCAGTATGCGCACGCGGTTGGCCCATACCTCATAGTAACGGTATCGGCGGGCCTCCATAAATAAAAATATCGAGACCAGGAACGTGTTGATCGGTATCGCAAAATGAGGATTGTCGGGCGAGCTGAAAACAAATGAAAGAGTTGCGCCGGTCGTAATGACCGCCCAGTTCGTCGTCGCGTCAAGCCGAGTGCGCCACACATTCGATCGCTGGACCTCGCCGCGATAGAAATGCGCCATGGCCATGTTAAATTCGGCGGGTAGCAATTTTTGCGCGATCGCGACGGGAGTGCTTCTTGGCTTCTGTGTACGCTTGTGGACTTCCTCTGCAAAGGCGCGGAACGACTGCGGCACATTCGTAATGTGTATGTCTGTATCGACAGGCCGGGAACCTGCGCGAACCTCGTCGTTCATAGCATTTTTCACGATTAGCTCTCGAAGGGGGCAAAAACCTTTAGCAATTAATGTTTAACATTTTAGGCACCCGGATGCAAGATTTTTGCGATTCGGCTACACTCGAATTGATGTCAGAGAAGGACGAAAACTGGATGTGGCGCGCGATCCACATCGCCCGCGACGCGGTCAAGGTAGGCGAGGTACCTGTCGGAGCGATCATAGTTGACAGCAATGATAGGATTCTTGCAACTGCCTCAAACCGGACAATAACGAACATCGACCCGACTGCTCATGCCGAAATTCTCGCGCTCCGCACGGCCGCGCTCCGTATCGGCAATTATCGGCTGGTCGGCGCGACAGTTTACACAACCATCGAACCGTGCGCTATGTGCGCCGGAGCACTCGTAAATGCGAGAATTGCAAGGCTCGTGTTCGGCGCTCATGATGTGCGTTTCGGAGCCGTGGAAACACATTTCCAACTATGCAACAGCACTGAACTCAATCACCAGATCGAAATAACCAGCGGCGTCCTCGCCAAAGAATGTGCGGGACTGATGCAGGATTTCTTCAAAGCAAAGCGAAAATAATGCCTCTCCACTTTATCCTTCATCCTTTATCCTTTATCCTTTAACGAGGTCGGAGAGGTGCGAGAGTGGTTGAATCGGGCAGTCTCGAAAATTGCTGTACCTTTACGGGTACCGTGGGTTCGAATCCCACCCTCTCCGCCAGTCTTTTGAAGGATAAAGGATAAAGGGTAAAGGATAAAGTAGGAAACAGACGCTTCCGAACTTTCCCGTTTTTCGTTTTCCTTTATCCCTTATCCTTTACCCTTTTTCCTTTCACTCAGAGGAGAGATTATGCCTATTACAAAAAGGTTATCGGCAGAGTTTATCGGAACGCTGTGGCTCGTTCTCGGCGGCTGCGGCACGGCTGTGCTGGCAGGTTCAGCGGCGGGCAACGTCGGCATTTCGCTGGCATTCGGACTTACTGTTTTGACCATGGCCTACGCCATCGGCCATATTTCGGGCTGTCATCTCAACCCGGCTGTCACGCTCGGCCTGTGGGCTGGCAAGAAATTTCCCTCAAACGAGATCTTACCTTACATCATCGCGCAGGTCTTGGGCGCGATCAGCGCAGCGGGCATTTTGTATATCGTCGCCAGCGGCAAAACCGGTTTTTCTCTTAGCGGCGGTTTTGCGTCAAACGGTTTCGGCGACCATTCGCCCGGCCATTACGAAGCCATGGCATGCTTTGTCGCTGAGGTCGTAATGACTTTCTTTTTCCTGATCGTCATTCTCGGCTCGACGCACAAGCTCGCACCAAAAGGCTTTGCCCCGATCGCCATCGGCCTGTGCCTGACGCTGATCCACCTGATCTCGATCCCGGTGACAAACACTTCGGTCAACCCGGCCCGCAGCACCGGCCCGGCAGTTTTTGTTCAAGGATGGACATTGGCTCAATTATGGATGTTTTGGGTCGCCCCGATCCTCGGAGCTTTGCTTGCCGGTTTTGTAGATAGCTGGCGCGTTGGCGATGATGAAGTTGTTGCGTCAAAACCAGCAAAAGCCACAAAAGGTGAAGATGATATTTTAGAAGTATAGAGCAATGCAGAAGTCCGCACGTAAGTAAGGGCGATACACTCAACGTTGGATGTACCGCCCTTACTTACGTGCGGGCTTACGCACCATTTCTGGCGGAAAGGGTGGGATTCGAACCCACGGAACCCGTTAAGGCTCACAGCATTTCCAATGCTGCCAATTCAACCACTCTTGCACCTTTCCGATATTAATGGCTTCAGACTTGATCGCAACACAGGTTGAAATTGCTACCGTTGCTCGATTCCTCGCCTAGCGGAGTTCACAACACAAACCTTGTGCGGAGCCTGAAGCCAAATTATAGGATATAGGATATGGGAAAAGAGTGGCAAGTTGCAGTTCACTATTCACTATTCCGAGTCTTTGAGAAGCCACGCCTCGGCAGCGGCGACATTATTAAAGCTGCGGTAGTTGCCGCCGCGGTTTTGACCGACGGTCACACCAAAATCGACTGCCGCCCCGATGGCCGAATGGGGATTGACGAGGGCCAGCTTTTTCCTGGCCAGAGCCTCGAGCGATTCGCTCACGGTGAAAAATACTTCGCCCTCAGACAGCACGGCCGGAATGTCGCGGTATAACAATATGCGGTGCTTACCGGTCGCCTCACACTTCGCTACGATCTCGCTGATATAGTCGCGGATGATCTCGGCGGAGATCGTCTCGCCCGTCAAATTGGCGTAAAGATACTCGGGGTGAACGGTGAACGTGAGCAGGTATAGTTTTGTTGAAGCGCTCATTTATACCTCCACCAAAAATGTATCACGAATAATGGCAAACCGCGCATTGTGACCGCTGCATCGACCGTGTGCCTAACCCCCTTTGCGCGGCTTTCTGGCGTAAAGTACTAAGCAATGACGCTTTCGGCTTTTTTTATTTCCTGAGTGCTCTCGTTGCTTTCAGATCCAATACGAGCGTGCCGTCTTCGTCGATCTCCGCCATGCATGCTGTGGTCCTCGGCATTTTGATACCTTGAAACCGGCAAAACCTGCCTGCCCTGATCACGCAATGTTCTCCCTTACTTTTGGCAACGATCGGAAACGCGTTCTCGGTTTTCTCTTTTACAGGCGAAACCCCAATAAATCCGTTCCACTTGTCCCACAAAAGCACCGCCCACTTATGCAGCCCAAACAACCTGCTGGCGCGCGCCCCGATCATGATCTCGCCCTTCGGATTCAGCGTCACGTGCAAAACATCTTCCGGATCATTCGGCCCCAAAGCAAACTCTTCCCAATTTCGGATCATAGTGTGAAATATTGTATTACTCACGCAACAGCGTGTCAAGTGCAGGCGCTCAAGCCGCTCTTGTCGCCAAAGGCGACGGACTTTAAAGCCTAGGGAGCAGTGACCAACGGGGGCGAATCCCTAGGTCATCTGTAACAAGATCATTCCGTCCCTGTAAGGGACGAACACCGACGCGGCCTGTGTTCGACGCCTTCAGCGTCGAAATTTCTGCGCGAACCTAACCTAGGGTTACGAACTTCGTTCGCTTACCCTAGGCTTTAATATTTGTCGCCGTTGGCGTCAGGAAACTTGAGCCTCGCGTCCGGTGGCAAGGTGCCGCGAAACACGGGTGACGCAGCGGCCGGCGACGGAGCGGAGGTTCAGCCATTTACGGGCGAAGCGGTGAAGCGGAGGAACGCGGGCGAAACCGTGCCAAATTGTCATAATGACACGCATTTTCGCCCAAAAACCACCTTTTGTGTCATAAAGACACGCGGGAGCGAAAGGATAAAGGATGAGGGATAAATGAAGAATAAGAGATAATGCACATCTCTGAACTCAAAACCACGTCACTATCTTTCCCGGTTCTGACACATCCGGTCTTCCGCACTTTATCCTTTATCCTTTATCCTTTATCCTTAAAGACGTGTCCTATCAGGTGATCGCAAGAAAATGGAGGCCTCAGACCTTTGAGGAAGTGACCGGCCAGGAGGTCATTACGCAGACGCTGCGTAATGCTCTTGAGTATGACCGTTTGCATCACGCCTATCTGTTTTCGGGTGCTCGCGGAGTAGGTAAAACAACGACCGCACGCATTTTGGCAAAGGCTTTGAACTGCCACAAGACCGACAAACCCAACCTGACGCCGTGCCTTTTGACGGATCCGGACATCTGCCCCTCGTGCATCGAGATATCTGAGAGCCGTTCGATGGATGTGCTTGAGATCGACGCTGCTTCGCACACCGGCATTGACGATGTGCGCGGCACGATCATTGACGGCATCAATTTCAACCCGGCACGCGACAGGTTTAAAGTCTTTATCATCGACGAGGTCCATCAGCTTTCAAAACCGGCGTTCAATGCCCTCCTAAAAACGCTCGAAGAACCGCCCGAGAACGTCGTTTTTGTCATGGCGACGACCGAGCTGCACAAGGTGCCGGAAACGATCCTTTCGCGCTGTCAGGAGTTTGAATTTCGCACTATTCCGCTGCAAAAGATCTTCGACCGGCTAAAACTTATCGCCGACGCCGAAAAGATCGATATTTCGGACGAAGCCCTGCGTGAACTAGCACGTTCGGGCGAAGGCTCGATGCGCGACGCACAGTCAAACTTCGATCAGGTCATCAGTTTTTCAAGCGACAATATCTCGGCCGTGGATGTAACCAACGCCCTCGGCTTCGCCGGCGTCGAGATACTCACAAAAACGATAAATGCGATTGCCGGACGTGAGCCAAAGGCCATTCTAGCCGTCGTTGACGACATCATCGCCCGCGGCCATGACCTGCGAAACTTCTGTCGCGATCTGCTCGGGCTTTTCCGCGATCTGCTCGTTTTCAAGGTCGCAAACGGCGACAAGCATCTCTTTGAAGGAGCCGTTTTTAGCGAAGTTGAACTGCGGACAATGGCCGCATCGTTTACAGAGCCCGACCTTCTGCGTTTCTTCAATTCCCTCTGCGAAACCGAAGCCAGCCTCCGCGAAACAGCTCATCCGCGATACGTCCTCGAGATCGGCCTCGTAAAGCTGATCGAAATGCGAAGTGTGGCGACCATCGAAAGCATTCTCGAACGCCTCAATGCGCTGTCGTCCGGCGTTCCCCAAAAGTCAGAACCGGGAGCGATAGCGACTGGGTTACATCAATCTGCGACTGCATCCGCTGATAACACCCCGGAAAAAAAAACTCTGAATACTGAGCCACCGCCATCAATTGCGGATCGCGGATTGCGGACTGCGGATTCACAACCAGAATCCAAGAGTGTTAACGAGCGTGCAGCGATTGAAGATCACGGCTCGCAAATCGAGGGTTCAAATCCGCAATCCGCAATCCGCGATCCGCAATCCGATACGCCGCCGGTTCGCCTGCCGTCGCTTTCGTCCGATGAGCTCGAACATATTGACGATCAGCGACTGGATGACGCCTACGAAGAAAAACTTAAGATTACCGGTGACAATCTTTTACCGATAACCGGTGCAGTCAGATTGGTGGAGTCGATCTTTGGCGAACCGCACACAGTGTCGGCAACTACTTCGCAAAAACCGATGTCGAATGGTTCAGCAACCGCCGCCGCCCCTGCATTCGATGTTGCAAAGCTAAAGGCTGACATTGCACCAAAACAAGAAGCCGTTGAATTGCCGGTCTTGAGCAGCGATCCGACCGAAGCTGAGCTTCTCGAGTATGCAAATGCACATCCGAAAGTGCAGGCCGCAAAACGTGTCTTTCGGGCGAAGATCGTCGAAGTGAAAAAGACTTGATACCTGCGATTTATCGAACATCAACGCAGATGCTTTCGTATTGTTTATTGATTGGCGAAACTATCGCGACATAAATGAAAAAAACTAACACCTTCGGTAAATGCGTTTTTTTCTTCGCCGCGATCCTGTTGCTCGCGAAGGTTTCTTCTTTCGCCCAGGAATCTCAGCCTTTTTCGATAAACAATTCGCCTCTGACGCCATCCACCGGATTCGTAAACGATTACGCCGGCGTGATCGACGCCGCGACAAAACAGCAGCTCGAAACCACACTCAAAAATCTAAAAGAAACCACAAACCCACAGGTCGAGATCGCTGTAGCAGTTGTAAAAACCACGGGCGAGCGTGACATTTTCGACTATTCCCTTGCCGTCGCCCGCGGCTGGAAGATCGGTTCAAAAGAGGACGATAATCCGAGCGCACTACTGTTCATAGCCATCGACGACCGCAAATATTACACGCAAGTCAGTAAAGACCTCGAGGACGAGCTGCCCGACGGCCTGGTCGGCAGCCTTCAGCGGCAGTATCTGGTGCCGGAATTCAAAAAAACCAATTACGGCAAAGGCATCTCCGACACCATAGACGCTTACATAAAAGCGATCCAGAATAAAGGAAATACGGCTGCCCCGCCGCAAAAGCCTGTCGCCGGAACTAGTGGTTCAACTGGCGGCACCATGTTCGGCTTATTTTGCTGTGCCGCAGTCATTTTTATTATCCTGTTGATAATATTTACACGATCAAAAGGCGGGCCCACAAAAGGCGATCGAAATCGTTGGGGCGGCGGTGGATTTGGCGCATCCGGAGGCAGCGACGTCGCCAGCAATATCGCATCCGGAATTCTCGGCGGGATCATTGGCTCCAGCCTTTCAGGAGGTTCGTCATCTTCTGGTGATTGGGGCAGTTCGTCGGACAGCGGTGGCGGATGGGGTGGTTTTGGCGGAGGTGGTGATTTTGGCGGAGGCGGAGCAGGAGGGGATTGGTAAACAATGAAACAGTTTGAAGCATTTATTGATGATCTGAAAGCGACGCATGACAAAAACCTGTCGTCCGTCATTCTCTACGGCTCGGCTGCGGCAGGAGATTTTGTTCCGCATCAGTCGGATTACAATATTTTGATTGCCTTGCACAAAATTGGCCCGGCTGACCTCAGAAATGCTCATGCCTGCGTCCGCGAATGGTCGCGCATGGGCCATCCGGTGCCGGTCTATTTTACAGTTTCCGAACTTCAAAATGCGGCAGATGTGTTTCCCATCGAATTCCATCAGATGAGCGTCGCCCGTAAGGTGCTTTTTGGCCCTGATGTGCTCAGCGACTTGGATATTTCTGACAGATTTCTTCGTCTTCAGGCCGAATATGAACTGCGAAGCAAACTTATTCAGCTTCGGCGGCAGTATATTCCAGCGTCAGCGTCAGTTTATGGTCTGAAAAGATTAATGGCCGAGAGTCTTTCGAGCTTTGCAGCACTTTTCAGAGCAGTATTGATCCTAAAGGGCCTCGATCCGCCTGCGACAAAGCACGAGATAGTCGCTCTCACTGCCCAACAACTCGAGATCGACGGCACGCCGTTTGAAAAAATATTCAATATCCGTGAGAATAACTTCACCCCGGTTTTAGACGAAATCACCGCCAATAGGCTTTTTGGCGAATATATTGAGCAGATCGAGAACGTGATCAATGCTGTAGATTCCATAGGAAAATAGATCACGAACATGCAACTATTAGGAGAACAAAAATGAAAAGAGCAATTTTACTATCAGTGATTTTATTTGCGGCATTTGCATTGAGCGGATGTAGCTACAATGATCTGACCGCCAAACAACAGCAGATCAAAGGCAAGTGGGCCAATGTCGAAAGCGCAATGCAGCGACGGGCCGATCTGATACCAAATATGGTTGAGACTGCCAAAATGGCCGGCGTTCAGGAGCAAGAGGTTTTCAGCCAGATTGCTGCCGCGCGTTCAAAATTGTTGGATGCGTCAAAGGCCGCTCCAACGGGAGCCGACGGCGACAAATCACCCGAGCAAAAGCAGGCGGTAATTGACGCCAACAACAGTTTTGGAGGCACGATCGGACGGCTGCTTAGCCTGACGGAACAATATCCGGTTTTGAAATCGACCGATGCTTTTATGAAAGTGCAGGACGAACTGTCGGGCACCGAGAATCGAATCAATACCGCACGGCTTGATTTTAACGAAGCGGTTACAACCTACAACACCATCCGCAATTCGTTCCCGGCGGTGTTGACTGCTGGTTTACTTGGATTCAAGGAAGAGCCCTATTTCACTGCTGAACCGGGAGCAAAGTCCGCACCTAGTGTTGGTGACGCAAATTCGCTCAGAAAGCCGGCGCAATAGTCTTCAAAACCCGCGCGAATTACACATCGAACAGTGATCACAAGGCTTGCTCGGCTCGTACGTGCAGGCCTTTTCTTTTTTGTAATGAGAAAAAATACTGTCGGCGACGGCTTCGGCGATATTGAATTTGTCCAGGCTTGGATCGGACAGATCCGAGACGCGGAACCCCGAAT
>CAZUEI010000034.1:0-12185 GCA_964618985.1 uncultured Chloracidobacterium sp. | reverse complement strand
CACCAGGAAGGAATTATTCACCGCGACATGCGGCCTGAAAATATCATAATTGCCCGCGCCGAAGATGAAAATGAACAGGCCATTTTAGTAAATTTCGGTGCCTCAAACGGCGAAGCGAACGAGCACAATCTAGGTTATAAAGCCCCAGAGGTTTTTGACGGACGGTTTTCGACAATTTCGGGCGATATTTTTTCGCTCGCCGTTGTTGCCTTTGAAATGCTGACCGGCGTTATGCCGTTCGAAGGCACGACCTCGAACGCCATTGTCCGATCGCAATATGCAGGGCCGCGGCGCCTTCCTTCGCAGATCAGGCGTGAGCTTCGGTCTCAGGTTGATACCGTGTTTGAAAAGGCGCTGGCCTTCAACGTCGCCGACAGATATATAAAGGCTCGTGATTTTGGCGATGCGCTTTACAACGCACTTGCCGAAGCTCCAGCAGCGTTGCCGTCGGAAAAGAAAGCGGCAGCGGGCAGCAAAGTCATTAAATCGGAGATCATCGTTCCACCGGCAGGAGAACCGGCGTGGAAAAACCGTTCGCCCGAACCGCCGCAAGTTGAAAACACACGATCAAAAGTCATCGCCGCTGCAGGCATAGGATTGCTGGCACTGCTTGCCTTTGGCTGGTATTTCATCGCAAACAATCCGGTTGGAGTTGAAATTCCGGCGCATACCGATTTGAATGCAGGTAAGGCTAATGTCGAAAATTCTGCCCCGCGAGTTGTTGCTGAAACGGAGATGCCGCCGCTTCCTCGCAACATACCGCAGCCGCCTAACTCCACTTTTTACCAGAACAGCAAACAAAATCTGAAGGGCGACCTGATCCGCAATTTTGTTGGGTTTACGATGTATTATCCGAAAGATTGGAAGGTCAATGGCCCTCAGGAAAGCTCGGCGGTCAATTCTCGCGGGAAATTCCTCGACATCTCTCGATCGACGTCCGAAGGCCGGCTGAAGGAGCAGATGCTTGTTAGCTATTATCCGAGCAAGGGCACATTCAAGGAAGATGCCGAAAAATTCCCGCAAATGGTGAAAGAGGCTAACGAAACACTGAAAAAGCTGCTCCCCAGCTATAAGATGGTCTCCGAAGGCGAGATCAAGATCAACGGCGATTGGCGGGCCTACGAGGTCAAATTTCAGGGAAGCGGCACATCCGAATTCGGCGAGAAAATTGATGTGTGGGGACGACGTTTATTTATCCCGGCAGCCCGTCCGGGCGTTCGCAGCGGTTTTGAGATCACAATGCTCGCTACATCGGCAGCCGACGACGTGCATGGCGTCGATGATGTCGGTGTAAAGGGCGAGCTTGCCTCCATTCTCTACAGTTTTGAGCCTAGCCAGAATTTTTGATTAAGAGTAAAGAATTAAAAAAATGTTTTAATCTGGCCACTAATGCACGAATTAGGTTTATTTTTATAAGTGCATTAGTGACTATAAGTTAATGTCGGATTAAAGTCGGTCGCGGATTTCCTTTGACAACTGCAGATTTCGTTGTATAATATTCCGGCTTTATTAGCTTTTTTCGTCCGACCTAATAAATGCGAAGAGTTTCGACTCTTCGCTCTCGTAATTTTAAATAGGTTGCTGCTTTTTCGGCCTTTTTGCTGGCTTTTTATGCAGCCGGCAGAGGTGTCGAAGGGGTTTATTATTTTTTCAAGGTCAGTATCATTGGAGGATTTCAGAATGTTTTTACGGTCGAACGCGAAGTCTCGTGTAAGTCTTTTTTTATGCTTGGTTGTTCTGGGGCTTATTACTGCAGTTATTGTGGTTCCATTTCAATATAGTACAAGTGCAGCCGTTGGAAAAGGCAAAGGCCTTGTGAACCGGACAGTAAGCCACGAAGACGCTTTCCCGCATTTCGACATTCGCACCCAACACACCCGTGAGGCCGAAAACCTGCTCGCCGGCTTCCGAAACGCCGCCGGTAAAGACGCATCCTCCATAGCTGACATTCGAGACGCCTTTGTTCAGGCAGAGAACCAGCTTAGAACTACCGTTCCACTCCTTAAAACTGAATATAACGAAACACTACGCATACCTGAGATTATAGGGCCGGACCCAACAGCCGGACCGGCGTTTCTTAACGGACGTACGCGTGAACGTCGTGCGGTAACTCTCCTCAATTTTATTCGTGACAATAGTGCTCTTATCGGCACAGACGCGGTAAAGATGGAACAGCTCAGTATTTTTGCCGATTACATGAATCCAGCGGGCAACATGGGTTTTGTGGAGCTTGAGCAGTCGATAAATGGCATTCCGGTATTTCAGGGCACGATAAAAGCAGGCTTTTCGCGCCATGGCGAGATGGTCAGGGTTGTCAATAATTTTGCACCTGGACTCGATTCGGACGCCCTGACGACAAATTTTGGCGATCCTAACGATGCAGTCAGGGCTGCTGCCGGATTTGCGGGCTTCAGGCTTCCTAGCGATCTCAATGCTGCACTTGATCGCAGAGCTACAACGTCTAAGCAGGCTAGTTATAAGACGGACAGTGATCCGGTCGTCGCCGAGAAGATCTATTTTCCGACCGAGCCGGGCGTTGCACGCGCCGCATGGCGAGTTTTGATGTGGAAGCCGGTTCAGGCTTATTACGTCATCGTTGATGCCGAAACAGGTGTTCTTTTATGGAGAAAGAACATTACAAATGATCAGACTCAGACAGCAACTTACGGATATTATTCCAGCGACAGTCCGGCGCCATCGAGTCCTAGCGGTTCATCTAATCCCAGTTCAGGATTTCAGGCGGCGGCAGTTGCCCGCACGACAGCCACGTTGATCGGAAACGAGGCGCCAAACAACGGCCAGAACAATCTCGGATGGATAACTGACGGCGGAAACGTCACGACCGGGAACAACGTTGACGCAGGTTTGGACAGAGACGGGACCAATGGCATTGACGCGGCAGGCCGTGCGACCGGCTCGCCTACCCGTGTCTTTAATTTTGTTTACAATCCGGCACCAGGAATTCCGTCACCGGGTGAATCGCCGCTTTTGGCTGCGTTTCAGAGCGGTGCCGTCACGAATATCTTCGTTGCGACCAATCTATATCACGATGCGCTTTACGCACTTGGATTCACTGAGCCTGCCAGAAACTTTCAGGGTAATAATTTTGGTCGCGGCGGTGCTGCGGGAGCCGATTATGTAAGGGCTGAAGCGCAGGATTCAGGCGGCACCAACAATGCCAACTTTGCGACGCCCGCCGACGGTTCGCTGCCGAGAATGCAGATGTATATTTTCACCGGGACCACACCAAACCGCGACGGCGATCTCGATGCTGAAATATCCATTCACGAGATGACGCATGGATTGTCGAACCGACTCATCGGTAATGGAAGCGGGCTTGCAACAAACCAGTCCGGCGGAATGGGCGAAGGTTGGGGTGATTTTTACGCTCGTGCCCTTTTGTCATCTTCTGACGAAGACCTTAACGGACTTTATGCATCAGGAGGGTATTCGACGAATAACGTCTTCGGTATCGGTACAACGAATTATTACTACGGCATTCGCCGCTTTCCGTATGCTCTGAGAACAGTGCTCGGAACAAACGGTAATCCGCATAATCCTCTTACATTAGCCGATATTTCTTCTGCTCTGATAAATACCACGAACGGAGCATTTGCTGAGGCTCCGCCGAACTGGTCAGGCAATGGAGCGGGCGAAGTTCATAACGTCGGCGAAATTTGGTGCTTGCTGCTGATAGAGGTTCGGGCACGCATAATCACAAATCTCGGTTTTGCAGCCGGCAATAACCGGACGCTTCAGATCACGACCGATGGCATGAAACTCAGCCCAACCAACCCGACCTTAATTCAGGAACGGGATGCGATCCTTGCTGCAGACAACGCAGGATTTGCGGGAGCAGATTATGCCGCGATCTGGCATGGTTTTGCAGCGCGGGGAGCAGGCGCGGGCGCGGCATCAACAGGCACGACCGCAACAATTACCGTTACGGAATCGTTTGCGACGCCGACCGCCGCCGGAACAGCGACAAATACTGCGACGCCTACCAATTCGGCAACGGCATCTCCTTCGCCGACAAATACGTTCACACCGACGAATACGGCGACTCCAACCGGAACTGCCACCGCGACTGCCACAGCGACTCCGACATCGACGCCGATCTCGGCCTGCAGCGTGAATTTTGACTCAGTGACGGCACCAGCATTACCGTCCGGGTGGACGAGTGTAACCACAACAGGGGCTTTGCCGCTGTGGGTTACTTCAACCACTACGCCGGATACAGCTCCCAATGCTGCATTTGGATCCGAAATAACTACGGTAAGTAATACGGAGCTTATTTCTCCGAACATTTCAATTCCCGCCGGTGGCGGCCAATTGAGCTTCCGCAACCTCTTTAATCTGGAAGTTCAAAATGCTACTACGGGTTACGACGGAATGGTGCTTGAGATCAGCATCAACGGCGGGGCGTTTGCCGACATCATCACAGCCGGCGGAACCTGGGTGACAGGCGGCTACCAGCGAACGATCAGCACCGGTTTTTCGAGCCCGATCGCAGGCCGCGCGGCTTGGAGCGGACTGTCCGCAGGGACGAATGCAGCTCCGGCATACATAACTACGACTGTAAATTTGCCGGCGGCCGCTAACGGCCAGAACATTCAACTCAAATGGCGGGACGCAACTGACAACGGTGCGGTTGCCACAGGTGTAGTGGGCGTTCGTATCGACAGCATAACGTTACCTTGCGCGTCTGGAACGCCGACTTCGACATCTACCCCTACGAACACCAGCACACCGGCGAACACAGCTACAAGCACCTCGACAAGTACGGCAACAGCTACTGCAACAGCGACTTCGGCCGGAACACCTGCTTGCACTCCGGCAAACTTCGCGAATGCGGCTGCAATTACGATCAACGACAACACTTCCGGTTCGCCTTATCCTTCTGACATCGCAGTTTCGGGATTGACAGGCACTGTGACTAAAGTGACTGTTGATCTGACAGGCATTACTCACACTTTCCCTGACGACATTGATATTTTACTTGTCAGCCCGGGCGGACAGAACGCTCTCATCATGTCGGATGTTGGCGGCAGTGGCGACATTGTTAGCGTGAATCTTACGCTTGACGACGCGGCTGCAACAGCGCTGGGTGATGGGACGCAGATAGTCAGCGGAACATTCCAGCCGGCAAACTTTGAGACGGATACATTCCCGGCACCGGCACCTGCGCCTGCGGGCGGTTCGGCATTGTCAGTATTTAACGGATCTGCTCCGAATGGGACGTGGTCGCTCTACTTGGTTGACGATGCGGGAATTGACACCGGCAGCATTAACGGCGGTTGGGCACTTCACATCACGACCAATAGCTGCGGCCCAACGCCAACGTCAACAAATACGTTTACGCCGACAGTTACTTCAACGGGGACGCCAGTGCCGACCTCAACCGCTACGAATACGAATACGCCGACGGCAACATCCACGGCGACAGCCACTTCAACAAATACAGCGACACCGTCCTGTACACCTGGTGGTACGGTTGTGCTTTATGACCAAACGGACAGTGCGGGAACAATCAGTACGAGTTCTCAGGACTTTGAGACGGAGAATGACGCATTTGACAATCGCGCGGCGGACGATTTTGTTGTTCCGGCTGGACAGACTTGGACCGTACAAAGGGTCTTGACAAATGGAGAGATATTTAGCGGAGGCGGCCCGGTAGATTCATTCAACGTGACTTTCTATACTGATGCTGCGACCCTTCCTGGCGCTGCTGTAGCAGGAGGGACACTTACCGGTGCGACGTATACGAACTCGGCCGGTGTGTTCACCATAACTCTGCCATCAAGTGTCGTGCTCAGTTCTGGAACTTACTGGGTATCCGTGCAGGCCAGAATGGACTTCACGCCTGGCGGCCAGTGGGGTTGGGTGAATAGAATGGCGACATCTAACTCGGCAGCGGCATGGCAAAATCCCGGCGGCGGCTTCGCCATACCAGCATGTACTGGCTGGGCACAAAGAGGGGCGACATGCGGGATCGAGGCGGCGACACCGGACCAGGTCTTCCAGATAGTAGGAACGAACAGCGTAGGCTGCGCGACTCCGACTAGTACGAATACGGCAACGCCGACGTTTACGTCGACGAATACACCGGTAAACACGGCAACGGCGACAAATACTCCGACCTTTACGCCAACAAATACAGCGACAGCAACTTCGACAAGCACGCCGACATTTACCCCCACGAACACGCCTGTAAACACGGCGACAAATACGTCAACGCCGACGTTAACACCGACCAACACACCGGTAAATACGGCAACGGCGACATCGACCAATACGCCTACGAATACGGCGACGAACACGCCTACGAGTACCGCGACCGCGACTCCGGCGACAACGCCGGGATGCGTCACCGTGTCTATTCCAAATTCCCAGTCGTTGACTGCCGTTGTTGCAACAATGCCGGTCAATACATCGAATATGACGGGTTTGGGCGCTATTTCGGCTGATCTAACGGTTAATTATAACTCTGCAGTTCTGACGCCATTGGCGAATCCGACATTTGGCGTAACTTTGGGCGCCGTTGGCAATTCGAATGGCGGCGGACGGACACTGTCAGTAGCCAATCCGAGTGCAGGAACGCTCGTTATATCGGTATTCGGCATAGCAGAAATGCAAGGCAGCGGCGACCTTATCAATTTGAACTTCGACGTTGTCGGCCTGCCTGGCTCGTCAAGCCCCGTTGGCTTTACGTCATTTGCATATAATGAGGGCACGCCATGCAGCAACGCATCCGGCGGCACCCTCACTGTTATCGCCGGGACGATCACCGGAACAGTAAGTTACGGCAACGCGATAGCGGGTCCGGCTCCGCGGTTTGTTCCAAACGTTCTGATCAGCGGCACGGGTTCGCCAAATGTTTCCACTACCACCTCTTCGCCAAACGGCGACTACTCGCTGAGCGGATTTGGGGCAGGAGCTTATACGATCACGCCGTCCAAGATCGGCGGCCAAAATGCCTCCATAACATCGTTCGATGCAGCCAGGGTCGCACAGCACGTTGCGGGCATTCTTACGCTATCTGCTTCTCAGTTCAGCGCGGCCGATGTCAGCAACAACGGCACTGTCTCGTCGTTCGATGCGGGTCAGATAGCAGCTTATACTGCCTCGCTTCCGGGAGGAACGACGGGAACATGGAAATTTAACCCGGCGAACTACTCGCATCCTAATGTGAATGCGAACATCTCTGGCGAGAATTATGCAGCTCTGCTTATGGGCGATGTTTCGGGCAACTGGGGCGATCCATCGCCGTTCCGTCCGGTCAATGGCGGTCCGGAAGGAACTGCCGATGTCAGTGCTCCGAGATTGGTGACGCCGGCGGGTTATGAGGTCATCGTTCCGGTCTCCGTTCAGGGGATTGCGAGCAAAGGAATTATTTCTTACGAGTTCGACCTGAGATACGATCCTGCGGTGATTCAACCTCAGGTCAAGCCGATCGATCTGGCAGGCACCGTGAGCAGAGGGCTTTCGGCCGTGGTCAATGCGGGCGAACCGGGACTACTGAGAGTCGCCGTTTACGGGCCGATGCCGATAGTGAATGACGGCGTGCTGATGAACCTCAGGTTTGAGGCCGTCGGAACCGCGGGCAGTGTGTCGCCTCTTACCTGGGAGCGAATTATCCTCAACGAAGATACGGCTGCAACGGTTGCCGGTGGAGAGGTAGAACTTTCTGCTGCTGCTCCTAACCAGGCCGAGATCGAAGGCCGACTGTTAAATTCAATGGGACAGGGCGTGCCGAATGCCCGAGTAACATTGACCGATTCTCTAGGAAATAGCCGTTCCGTCGTTTCGAATAGCTTCGGAGTTTACAAGTTCGGAGATCTTCAGGTGGGACAGACATACACGCTTCGTGCCGAATCGCGGGCGTTTGTATTCACTCCTATGACGGTCAGCGTTACCGGCCAAACACTGAGTGTCGATATGATCGCCGGGCAGTAAACATCTGCCGATCGAACATAAAATTGGCCGTCTGAAAAGGCGGCCATTTTTTTGTGCCTTTTACGGTTTTTAGATACAAATGCAGCTCAAAACGTGCTTGGAAACGCGAAAATCCGACTTTGGTAACGTATTTTTGCCGGTCCAGGTCACAAAAATACCACTTTGGTAAAGGTGTTTTTCGCATTTGTTGCTATCAGTTAATACCTACGTTCACCATTTCGCCGACACCCGCTTACTCCAAGCCTTACCTCACCGTTTATCCCGCCAATGATCGTGTCGTTGACTACAGCCTCGATCACCCCGCCAAACCGTTGCCGAATCCCGGCCTAAAACCTGCTGTTCAAGTGGGTGTTTCATAGTCAGAAAGACGGTGCGGAATCTTACACACAAAGCGCGAAAATCCGCATTGTTTTCATTCCTGAACGCCTTTTGTCTTCCTGATCTTTTCTAATTTCAATAAGTAAATACTTGTGTCCCAGCCGTTTCAAACCAAAAGCCGGAACGGTGCGGCGTTTGCATGGTGTTAATTGGTGCTACGATAGTTTTATCGGGCACTTTAGAAAAATGCTAATGCGAATGGCATACAAACTGCTTAGCTTTGCGATAGTTGCCGTGCTCGGGGTGTTTTTTCTTACACTTTACGGCGTTGGCGGCGACGCGCAAGGATTTGATCCTCCTTGCGCGCCGGGATCACTTGATCCGTCATTTAACGGCACCGGCATCGTAACTACGTCGTTCGAAAGCAGCAATGCCTATGCAAGGTCTGTGGCGGCCCAATCGGACGGCGCAATTGTCGCCGCCGGTACGACCTATGTCGGTACTGGCGAAAATGATTATGACTTTGCACTTACCAGATATAAATCGGACGGTACGCTCGACGATTCGTTTGGCTTAGGTGGCAAGGTCACGACGGCGCTTTCCCCTTATTATGATATTGCTTATTCCGTCGCAATTCAGCAAGATGGCCGGATAATTGCGGCGGGTATGGCTACGGGTGCCTTCGCTCTTGTCAGGTATAACCACGATGGTTCGCTTGATACTTCTTTCGGCACGAACGGAACGGTTGTTACATCATTTTCAGGCGAGGCATATTCGGTTGCGATACAGCCGGACGGACGGATCGTTGCTGCAGGTATCAGCCAGCTTGCCCAAGATATTTTCGGATTTGGTGTTGCGAGATTTAACACGGACGGCAGCCTGGACAAGTCGTTCGGCACCGACGGCTGGGTAACGACGCGGATCCGCAACAGGAACGGAAACGCATATTCCGTCGCTATCCAGCCCGATGGCCGCATCGTAGCGGCGGGCCAAAGCATCGGCACGCTAACCGGCTACCTCAAATGGTTTGCAGTAATTAGGTATAACGCCGACGGCACGCTCGACACTTCCTTTGGTGACGGTGGTGCTGTGACCACGCAGATAGGCACTAGACATGATGAAGCGTTTTCGGTTGCTATTCAACCGGACGGCCAGATCGTCGCGGCGGGTTATAGCGATTACGGCCCTTTTAATAATCTTGACTTTGCCCTCGTAAGATACAAAACAAACGGCACGCTCGACTCAACATTCGGCACGGGCGGTAAGGTGTTAACGGAATTTGGAAGCGACGACCTTATATTCTCGGTTCATGCGCAAGAAGATGGAAAAATCATTACAGCCGGTCGGGTCGGATATGCGATCGCACTCGCTCGATATAACTCAGATGGAACACTCGACACTTCGTTCAATGGAACGGGTAAAGTTATAACGTCGATCAACGGCTATGCAGGCACTGGTGCAAATTCCGCCGTGTTGCAGCACGATGGAAGAATTGTCGCAGCGGGCTACGCCTTCACCAACACTACTACCGATTTTGCCGTTGTGCGCTATGGTATAGACTGCACGACATTTACTCCGTTGCCCACTAATACTGCAACGAACACACCCACTCCGACTCCGACTTGCGCACCTGCAGACATAATCCTCGATGGCGGATTTGAGATTGGCGGTATTCGGGAGCCGATATGGAACAATCCGATATTTTCATCGAATTGGGGTACGCCGCTGTGTGACCTCGGGTCTTGCTGGATCGGGTTGCCGCCGCGAACCGGTTCTGTCTGGGCGTGGTTTGGCAGCAGAGACAGGCCGGAAACGGCGAGATTGGGACAAAGCGTCATTATTCCTCCGGGCACGGCAGAACTTCATTTTTGGATGCGTGTCGGAAATGTTACAGCTCCTTACACGGACGTGCTTAGTGTGAAGATAGACAACGTCACGGTTCAGACTTATCCGGAACCTTTCGTTACGGAGCCGGAATACACTGAGCGTGTTATTGACCTTAGTGCCTTTGCCAATGGGGCATTGCACAATATCAAATTTGAGTACCTCGGGCCAACATCCGGCGAGGCAAGTTTTCTGGTCGATGACGTATCTCTCATTTCGGTGTCCGGATGTGCAACTACGTCCCCGACCAATACCCCAACTCAAATGCCTACCCCGCCAATAGTTTCCGTAAGCGTCGGGGCAAACGTGGCGGGCCTTGCATTTACAGTTGACTCGGTTAGATTTACGTCGCCTCAAAATTTCATATGGGGCATCGGAAGCCTCCATACGATCTCGACGTCTTTGCAATACACTACGGATACTCGTTATCTCTGGGAAAATTGGAGCGACGGTGGTGCGATGAGCCACTCGGTGACGGCTACTGCAGACACGACCTACACTGCAAATTTTCGAACCCAGTATCTCCTATTTATGTCGGGGTCGTTTAACACAACCCCGCCCTGGGGCTACAACTTCTATGATGCGGGCCAAACTCTCCCGTTAGAGGCGACATACCCCGCGGGCTGTCAATTTGTGCGTTGGGTTGGAACCGGAAATGGCTCTTACACCGGCACTGTGAACCCGTCACAAATAGTAATGAATGGCCCGATAACCGAAGAAGATGTTTACGTTTGCGGGCTTACGCCAACGGCAACGCCGACGTTTACTTCGACTGCGGCAAACACGCCGACGACAACACCCACTGAGCCACCCCCACCGCCCGTGATTATTCAGTTCAGCTCGCCGACGTATTTTGAGGACGAGTCGCAGATCGCTGCGATCACCATAACGCGGACGGGCAACATTTCGGGGACCGCAGCCGCATTCTTTACGGCGTCGAACGCGACGGCATTTGGAGGCGGCATCTGCGGCAGCTATGGTGGCCCCGATTTTATCAACGTGGCAGGGCAACAGATAAATTTTGATCCGGGCGAAACGTCAAAGACCGTCAATGTCACGCTTTGCGGCGACGGGCTTCCCGGAGAACGTGATGAGACGGTCAACCTTTCACTGGCGGGTGCAAATATCGGTTCGCCTTCGACGGCGGTCCTTACGATCAACGATACGGCGACGATGTTCCAGAATCAGGCGAATATCGCTATCAATGCCGGCGGAGCGTCAGATCTGTATCCATCAACTATCACGGTTAATTACGTGACGACCATTTTAGGCTCGCTGCGTGTGACGGTTTATGATTATTCGACTGCTGTCCCGGCCAATGTTAGTTTCCTGCTGGTCGGCCCCGGCGGACAGAAGTTCATTCTGATGGCCAACGCCGACGGTTTTTCAGCCGGCGGCCCGGCAACACTGACCTTTTCAGACACTGCCGGACAGATCGTGCCTTTTAGTGGTCCGCTGGCGACAGGCGACTTTGAACCTACGTCATACGGAATTGTCGCGAACTTCCCGGATCCGGCTCCATCGGGACCGTATAATCTGCCGGGCAGCACGATCGGCGGCTTTGGCTCGCAGATGATGGGCGGCAGTTCCGCCAGCACTTATGGCGGAACCAATCCCATCGGAACCTGGCGATTGTATGTCCGCGAGCAGTCCCCGTCTTCATTCGCACCTTCTGCGGTCGTTGGCAATATAGCGGGCGGTTGGGGAATAGAATTCATAACGGTAGCCGCCGGCGGCTCTATTTCGGGCCGCGTGACAACTGCCAATGGGCAGGGAATTCGCAACGCGAAGGTAGTGATCACTGGTAATTCTCTCATTGAGCCGCTTGTTGCGTCAACCGGCTCGTTTGGGTATTTCAGATTTGAAGGCCTTCCGACCGGTGATACGTATGTTGTGACTGTCAATTCAAAGCGTTACACATTCTCGATGCCGAGCCGGGTGATCGCGCTCGCGGATAATGTCGTTGATGCCGATTTCATTGCTGACCCCCGGTAGAATTTAATAAATAATGCTTTACCTTTTCTGAT
>CAZUEI010000033.1:0-12450 GCA_964618985.1 uncultured Chloracidobacterium sp. | reverse complement strand
GCGCTCTCCCAGCTGAGCTACATCCCCGAGAGAATTGATAGTTTAGAATTGAAACTTGATAATTTCAAGCCTACTGCACGCCCGCTGGCAGCAACGAGCCTTTCGGGTCAGATGCAAAGGCGTAACCGTCCTCGATCTTGCCGATGATGCCGTGAAAGCTAATGTCGCCTTCGCCGCTGACGACAACGACAACGTCTCCGGGGCTGCATTTTTTCTCATCGACCGCAAATTTTATGATCGTCGCGTTACCATTTTCCTGCGCGACCGATTCGTATTCAAATGTGTCAGCGTTAAAGCTGAGCGTCTGGCAAAAAGCTACTTCCATATATGAGATTGATTCTATATCGTTGAATGCACAAAGTCCAAAGTGATTGCGTCATGGTCAGACAATGGCTGACCGTCCGAATCAACTAAATTGGCAATTGTTTTCGGCTGCGTTTCTGGTGCAAGACGCAACCCTTTTCCAACAAACCAGTCCAAACGTACTGAAACACTGCCGCCAACACGGCCTGCCGCCCAGAAGATGAATTTGAAGCACCATTCCGGCACCCAGTCGCGCAAGTTCGTGTTCTTCTCAATGCTTTCAATGTGATAATGCAGCGTTCCAACGCCCGATTCGTTGAGACTTTTGTATTCGTAACCGCGTGATTCGAGGTCGCCAAAAAGCCCGCGTTCAAAATAACGGTCAGGATGAGGAAAATGATTTTTTGCGACATTCTTTATGCCCATCATCACACGCCGCCAATAGCCAAGTATCGCGTGAGTCGCAGTTTGAGCGTTAAAAGTCGTCGTGTTCCAGTCGCCGCCGATCAATGTCGGCATTGACGGCAAAGTGTCAAGATGATCAAGAATGATTCGCATTTGTCTGCGGCGATGCTCGCGTGAGCAGTGAACATCAAGATGGACAGTCACAGCCCTAAACGTGCCAACTGGATGTTCAATGTCTGCGACAAGTGCCCGCAGCCAGCCGAGCCGCTTTTCCTTTCCCCACATCTTGTCCTTGCCATTTGGCAACGGCACTGCGTGAACATTTTTCATCGGCCACCGTGACATCATTGCAAGGCCGTGGATCGACGCGGTGTTTTCGCCTTCAATCTCGGATTCGACACCGCTTCCCTTTTGCAGTGGAATATACACGGGAGCAAATGCGTAATTCAGCTTCAATTCGCTGGCAATTTCCCGGGCGACAAAGCGGTTGCCGCTGCGTGCCATACCATGATCCAGCTCGGGCAGCATAAGAATGTCTTTGTTTTTCAGTTCCTCGTGATTTTTGAGAGCATCTATGATGCCATCAAAACGGATACCGCGTTCGAGATTCCAAGCGAGAGCATGAATGGTGTTCAGAGTGCGCGATTCATCGCGTTCATACGGGCTGAAGCCTGCACTCTGAACAAGATCCTCGACTACGACCGCGTTCATTATCCGCTCAACTTCCGGTTCGATCTTTTTGTAAAGCTCCGACGCTTCCGTTTCCGGCGTCGATTGGAACTTCAGCAATTCGGAAAAATACTGATTAAGATCGTGGTCGAGAATACTGGGCGGGCCTGCGTAGTTCGCAGATGCATTACGGTTAATCATCGTATCGCATCTTGACCGGAGCGACGGCGAGGAAATCATTGGTGATCCGCTCGGTGTAAACGGTGATTAGCTCATCGATCCGTTTCTGATCGCCGGATCTGAAGATCAGGCCGACGTGCTTGGGTTTATGAACTTTATAAACGATCTCATCGTCGGTGTAATGCGACGTGTCCGGTTCGTCCGTATTGGCAAGCGCCAAAGCAATCCCGGCGAAATCCTTTCGCAGTTTCGGCAGCTTGTAAGGTTTTTCTTCAGTGGCAGTTTCCAGCTTTGCCCATTCGCGCCAGAGGTTGAATCCGCAGGCGTGTTCGAGGACATTTGCGATATAGGCTCCGCCAACGCGGCATGCGACTTCGAGTAAAAAGAATTCGCCTGTCTCGTCGCTTTGCAAAAACTCTGCGTGGGAGACGCCTTGGTCATACTTGAAGGCCATGAGCAACGCACGATTCAGCGTCTCAAGCTCTTTCCGCTCCTTCGCTCGATACGGCACGATAGACGATGTAAATACGCCCCCATAATGCGACACTTTGAATGGCGTCGTGCCGTATTGGCTGACGCCGCAGGCGACGACCTTGCCGCTCTCGGTAACGGAATCGACATGAAAAACGCGGCCTTCGACAAACCGCTCGATCAGAAATTGCGACGGATGATCGCGCCAGTTGTTGAGGTTGTCGAGATCGGTCAGCACGTCCCAGACCTCTTGAGCAGTCTCGCATTTGCGTATGCCGAATGCCGAAACCTCGTGACGCGGCTTGACGATCCAAGGAGCCGGAACTTTGCTGAGAAACTCATTGATCTGAGCCTCATTAAAGGCTCCGATGAATTCGGGACATGGAATTCCTGCCTGATAAGCGATATTCCGCATCGTCAGCTTGTCACGAAACCTGACCGCGTGCGAGTGGCTCATTCCCGGCAGATTTAGATGCTCGCGCACGACCGCCGCGGTCAGAACGTCAAACTCGTCAAGCCCGACAATGCGGTGTATTTGCATCGAACCGGCAATATTCGTGATCGCACGGACATAATCCAGCGGTAATGCGTCATGGGCTACAGTTTTGACATCATTGATAGACGACCAGCACCAATCATAGTCAAGCAGATTCTCCCTGGTCACCAACGTAACGTGCCATCCGGCATTTTGTGCCTCTTCGAGAAACTCAACGCCCTTAAACTCGCTGGCGATGCAGACAATATGATTCTTCATAAACGATGAACGTAACCAACAGATTTTATTTTGTATTAAAAGAATGGCACAATTTAGCCGTTAAGACAATCAAAATGCTCCTCTCGGAGCAGCGAATAACATGTCCGGGAAATAATATGGGCGATATCGATGTATTGAATTTGGTTAGTCATCTTGTGATCTATATGGTCGTACTTGTGCTGGCGATCTCGGTGCATGAAGCGGGCCACGCGTGGACTTCGTACAAATTTGGTGATGATACGGCATATATGCTCGGCCGGGTTACTATAAATCCAGTAGCTCATACCGATCCCATAGGAACTCTTCTGATCCCCATTATTTCTTTTATTTTCGGATCTGTTGGCGGCGCGTTGGGATCGATCCCGCTCATAGGATGGGGAAAACCAACACCTGTCAATCCGCGAAAGTGGACGAACTATAAATGGGGAAATGTGTCGGTTTCAGTAGCAGGCGTTGCGGCGAATATGATCCTTCTGATCATCGGGTTTGTGATCGCTAAGGTGATGATGTCGCAAGGGTTTTCGATCGGCGATTTTTTTGGCCGCAGCTCAAATCCGGTAGCCATTCTTATTGGCTATTTGATGACCCTGAATCTTTCGCTTTTTGTATTTAATCTGCTGCCTTTTCCGCCGTTGGACGGAAGCAAGATCCTGCAGACTTTTCTGCCGGCCAGTACGGAACCGGTTTTCAACCTGTTCGAGCAATATGGTTTTTTGATCCTCATGGCACTTATCTATATCGGTGTTCTGAGACTCATCATCACGCCTTTCTTTTACGGATTGATATTTCTTCTGCAGCTATAGTCTATGAGGAAACGCATATTCAGCGGAGCGCAGCCAACCGGTGAGCTTCATATAGGAAATTACCTTGGCGCCCTCAAAAATTGGGTTGCCCTGCAGAACGAGTATGAATCGTTTTACTGCATAGTAAATCTCCACGCGATCACTCTGCCGCAAGACCCGCGAGTTCTGCGTCAAAAAACCCTCGACCTCGCACGAATCTACCTCGCCGCCGGTGTTGACCCCGAAAAATCGACGATCTTCATCCAGTCCGACGTTCCCGAGCACGCTGAATTGACGTGGATATTGTCCTGCGTCTCGCGAATGGGCGAACTTGAGCGAATGACACAGTTCAAAGATAAAGCAACGTTAACGTTCAAGGGTGACCGCTTAACCTTCGGGGGCGAGACTATTACCTTTGGAGCTCAACGCGCTAGCGTCGGCCTTTTCACTTATCCGGTTTTGATGGCAGCAGACATTCTTCTTTATCAAACTGATCTCGTGCCTGTCGGCAAAGACCAGAAGCAGCATCTCGAATTGACACGTGACCTTGCGGAGAGGTTCAACCGCGATTTTGGTGAGACGTTCAAGATTCCCGATCCATATATTCCGCCTGTTGGTGCGAACATCTTGTCGCTGCAGGACCCGGCAAAAAAGATGTCAAAATCGGATGAGAACCCGAATGGCTCGATTTTTCTCCTCGACGATGCCGACACTATAACCAAAAAGATTAAGCGTGCCGTCACCGACAGCGGCACTGCTATTAATTTCGATGCTGAACGCCCGGCGATAACTAACCTGCTCACGATCTATCAACTTCTGTCCGGCAAAACCTCTGACGAATGCGTCGCACATTTCGAGGGAAAAGGATACGGCCAATTCAAAACCGAACTGGCCGAGGTGACAATAGAATTTCTAAAACCGTTTCAAGAGCGGGTCAAGCAATTTGACGACGATGCGTTAGACCAGATCCTAAGGTCCGGCGCCGAAAAGGCGCACGATATAGCGTCCGCGACCCTTGCCGATGTTTATAAAAAAGTCGGCATCCGGTGATAAGATAAACGAATGAAACCAATGATCACGGTTTACGAAAAGCCGACCTGAACAACATGCCGCAATCTGGCAACGCTGTTTCGTGAAAACGGCATTGATCACGAAAAGGTAAATTATTTTAATGCACCTTTTACAGAGAAAAATCTCGGCTCTCTCATTAAAAAGACAGGGCAAAGGCCTTTTGAGCTGGTGAGGAAAGGCGTCGACTCAGAAATAACGGCCGATACGCCGGACGCTGAGGTCATTCGAGCAATGGTGGCTGATCCTAACTTAATCCAGCGTCCGATCGTCGAAGTCGGCGGCAAGGCAGTTTTGGCGAGGCCGATCGAAAGGGCGTTAGAGTTGCTTGAGACGAGATAAGATGAGATCTCTGCTCCTTTGTTTTTTCGTTTTGTGGATCGCCTTCCTCGCGTCGTGCGATATGCGAAGTGGAATAGCTAAAAAGGAAATGGAGAAGTATGAATTGGCTCCGACGCCGACGATCGCGCCGCCGGTTTCCGGGACACCGATCGACCCGGTGGACGTCGTCGAGGTTGACATCGATCAGCAAGGAGAAACGATATCCATAGACGGCCTTAAGCAAAACAAAACGGCAGCTTGCACAAAATACAATCGCTTGACAGTAAATGGCGATGATTGTGTAGTTACGGTCAAGGGTGCTTGCCGCCAGATAATGATCAATGGCGACAGAAACAAAATAACGGCCGACGCAGCCATGGAGTTTGTTTTCAATGGAAGCGAAAATGTCGTAAAGTATTCACGTTTCGCAAACGGGAAACAGCCGTCGGTGATCGATAATCGAGGCGGCAATGAAATCGAAAAGGTCCCGGCGCAAGCGACGACCAATCAGCAGAGGCAAAAAAACATAAAGTGAGCATTACAAACGGGAACGGCCATTATCCAAAACCAAAGAACGTCCTCGGCGGCGAGTTGAAAAGCTGCTGCACCGATCCGATGACCGGGTTTTATCGCGACGGCTATTGCCGCACCGGTGCCGATGATACAGGGCGACACACAGTATGCATATTGGCGACGGATGAATTTTTGGCATATTCAAAATCTGTGGGAAACGATCTTTCGACACCTATGCCGCAGTATGCTTTTCCCGGTGTCAAGGACGGCGACAAATGGTGTCTTTGCGTCACGCGCTGGCAGCAGGCGTTCGAGAATGATATGGCGCCTATGGTCGATCTGGAAGCGACCCATGAATCCGCACTGCAGGTCGTCCGGCTCGAAGACCTGAAACAGTACGCCAAAGAATAAAAATGGAGCAGGAAGCAGAACAATACAGCTTTGATTTTCACAAGGAAACCGCTCAGATCCTTGGCGGTTCCTCTGACGAATTGAAGATCAAGATCGGCGATTTTGCCGGGCCGCTTGACCTGCTTCTGTTTCTCATCAAACAGGAACAGGCGAATATTTTCGACATCCCGATCGCCCGCATCACCGAAAAATATCTCGAATATATCCGCCTGATGAAGCGTCTCGATATTTCCGTCGCGGCGGATTTTCTCGTGATGGCGGCCACGTTGATCGAGATCAAATCGAAAATGCTTCTGCCTCGTGATCCTACTGCCGCAGAGGACGAGGAGATCGACGACCCGCGTCAGGAGCTTGTAGATCGACTGCTCGAATATGAGAAATTCAAAACCGCAGCCGGCATGCTCTACGAACGTTCGACTATCGAGCAGGCGGTCTTCACTCGCGGCCCGATCGAATCTGACGACAATAACGCCGAGATAGACGCTTCGGTTTTTGACCTGCTGACCGTTTTTCAAAAGATCGTCGCACGTCATGTCGATGAGATAAAGATGGAGATCCACCGCGAAGAAATTTCGCTCGCCGATATGCTAAAGACCCTCAAGCGGCGCATCTTTGAAGAAAAGGAATTGAGCCTGCTAAAATTCTTCGAGGAGATGCACTCAAAACGCGAGCTTGTGACGGCTTTCATTGCGGTGCTCGAGATCGTCCGCACCGAGGCTGTGAAGTTGCTGCAAAGCAAGACATTTGGCGATATTATTTTGAGGAAGGTGTCTGAGCCACCTGCGGCAGCGGCCGGTTGAACTAATTATGAGCGAAGGAACTGCACAGCAAAAAACAAGAACACCGGCCGAACTGATGGCTTTAGTCGAGGCATTGATCTTTGTCGCCGACGAACCTATCACCGCAAAACTGCTCGCGGAGGTTTTGGAAGAAGACCGCGAGAGCGTTCAGGCGAGTGTCGAAGAACTAATGCGCGAATACGAATCACGCGAGGGCGGCTTGCAGATACGCGAGATCGCCGGCGGTTGGCAGCTATCAACGCGAACAGAGTTTCACGAAGAAGTCCGCAAATTTCTAAAGACGCGACCATCGGCAAAACTCTCGCTCGCGTCGCTCGAAACGCTCGCTGTCATCGCCTACAAACAGCCGGTCACCGTCCCCGAGATCCTCGAAATTCGCGGCGTACAATCGGCGTCGGCAATAAAAACGCTTCTCGATAAGCGCCTCATCGTCGCCAAGGGCCGCAAGGAAACCGTCGGTCGTCCAATGCAATACGGCACGTCAAAGGATTTTCTTATCCAGTTCGGTTTGAAAGACCTTTCAGAACTTCCCTCGATCGAAGATTTTGAAGACTTATCACAAGGGCTTTAACGCAAAGTCGCTAAGGGGCAAAGACGCAAGGTTTTTCATTGTTTTCCTTTGCGTCTTAGCGTCTTGGCGCCTTTGCGTTAAGATAAATGAATGCTGGAAAGACTACAAAAGTTGATCGCTCAGGCTGGCGTTGCTTCGCGTCGTGCCTCGGAACAGTTGATAACGGCCGGTGAAGTGACCGTCAACGGAGAGATCGTGACGACTCTTGGCACCAAGGCCGATCCCGAAAAAGATCATATAAAGGTTCGTGGGCGGTTGATAAATACCAAGCTGCAAAATCGTTCAAATATCTATATCTTGCTCAATAAACCGAAAGGATATCTATCGAGCGCGGCCGATCCCGAAGGGCGGAAACTTGTCACCGATCTTGTAAAAGGACGTGGGCGTCTGCATCCTGTCGGACGCCTCGATTACAACACCGAAGGGCTGATCATTCTCACCAACGACGGCGAGTTTACAAATTTTGTATCTTCGTCAAAAACAATCCCAAAGGTTTACGAGGTCAAAGTAAAAGGCCTGCCGACGGCGGTCGCGATCAACAAATTGCGGCGCGGCGTTGTGCTTGAAGACGGTTTCAAAACAGCACCTGCCGACATAAAAGAACTAAAGCCCACAGACAAAAACGGTTGGTATGAGGTCACGCTTCACGAAGGCCACAACCAGCAGATCCGAAAAATGTTCGACACCATCGGGCATTCGGTCGTCAAACTCAAACGCGTCGCCATTGGCCCGATCGCCGACCGTTACTTGGCTGTCGGAGCAAGCCGTCCGCTCACGTCTGAGGAACTCGCACAGTTCCGCACTGGGCCGGCGGGAAAACGTGCCGCTGGGCGAAGGTAGTTTTTTAGGGAATCAGAGCTCTATGCTCGACCATCAGGCAAAGGTCCTGAACAACCTTGATGCCCGCTTCTGCCAGCCGCTCGGCAACATCGTCATTGCGTATGCCGAGCTGAAACCAAACCGCTTTCGGTTTCTTCGAGAGAATTTCGTGCGTGTGTTTTGGTATGTCTTCCGAACGCCGAAATACGTTCAGCAGATCGATCTCGTCCGGTATTTGATCGATGGTGCGATAAACCTTTTTCCCCAAGATCTCAGTAACATCCGGATAATAAACTGGCACCGGAATAATGTCGTAACCCGCATCGGCCATGTATTTTGGAACATAAAACGCGGGCTGACTGGAATGAGATTCGGGCTTTATGCCCAGCACGGCTATTGTTTTTGTACCTTGTAACAATTCACGGATCAGGTCGTCCGTAACGAGCAGGTTTTCTTTCCGATCCATGTTCCAAGTGTAAGTTATATGTGCAGGAAAACCGCAACCCAAAAGTAGTGCCCTAAATCCTGATGTTGGCCTATTCCATCGAATGCTTGCTTATGATAGCCTAGAGGCGTTATGACATCCAAACCTAAAAAAGTTCGCGACGAAGTGGAGCTTGCCAAACTAGAGAAACCACCCAAAGAGAAACGAGGACGGCCTGGCGGACTGGCTCGCGCCGCAAAACTCACACCTGAGAGACGAAGGGCTATCGCTAAGAAAGCCAACGCAGCCCGATGGGCGAAAAAGGATTAGCCTACGCCTCTCTTACGTCTTGCACAACTTTCGGCTCCCAGCCCTATTTCTGCATCTTTGTTGATTAAAGGGAAATTATAATAACATTAGGTTCTTGCGAACCGACACGCTATTTATGAATTTTGAACTATCAGAAGAGCAACTGCAGATAAAATTCAGCATCCGCGAATTTGCCGAGAGCGAGATCCGTCCGCACGTGATGGAATGGGACGAGTCACAGCATTTTCCTGAGGAATTGCGCCCAAAGCTGGCCGAGCTTGGCCTAATGGGTGTTCTGTTTCCTGAGGAATACGGCGGCGCCGGCATGGGATATGTCGAATACGCGACGATCATCGAAGAGATCGGCCGCGTCTGCGGTTCGGTCGGTTTGTCGGTAGCGGCCCACAATTCGCTTTGCTCGAACCACCTTTACACTTTTGGCAATGAAGTGCAGAAGAAGAAATATCTCGTTCCGCTGGCACAGGGCGAGAGCTTTGGCGCGTGGGGTTTGACCGAATCGCAGGCCGGCTCTGACGCTTCGGGCACGCGAACCACAGCAGTTCGCTCGAACGGCGGTTGGAAAGTCAACGGCTCAAAGAACTTCATTACGCATGCCATTGCCTGCAACACACTCGTCGCCGTTGCCGTCACCGACAAAGCAAAAGGCAACCGCGGCATCTCAGCTTTCATTTTTGACAAATCAATGGAAGGTTTTCGTGCCGACCATAAAGAAAATAAGCTCGGCATGCGTGCTTCGGAAACTGCGTCAGTTGTTTTCGAGGATTGCTATGTGCCCGACGAAAACCGCCTCGGCAACGAAGGCGAAGGTTTTATGCAGGCTATGCAGGTGCTTGACGGCGGACGCATTTCCATCGCCGCGTTATCTGTAGGCATTGCTCAGGGTGCGTACGAAGCCGCAGTAAAATACGCAAAGGAACGACAGCAATTCGGTAAACCAATTGCCGAATTTCAGGCTATCCAGTTCAAACTCGCCGACATGGCGACTCAGATCGAATGTGCCCGTCTGTTGACACTGCAAGCCGCCACAACAAAAGACGCCGGAAAATCTGTAACGCAAAAGTCCGCAATGGCAAAGCTTTACGCCTCAGAGGCGGCCGTTCGCGTCTCCGAGGAAAGCGTCCAGATCCACGGCGGCTACGGCTATACAAAAGACTATCCGGCTGAAAAATACTGGCGAGACTCAAAACTCTGCACCATAGGCGAAGGCACATCCGAAATACAACGGCTTGTTATCGCCAAAAACCTCCTGAAATCGATGTAGCCACAATTGAATGAAACAAAACTATTATTTTGCTGTTTCATGTTGCATTTCTGCAACGACATGATACACTGGCATTCTAAGTTCGAAAATCAAGACAGGAGTAAAAAAACTATGAGTTCAAGTACCGCAATGAGTTCTGGCCGTCTCGCATCGGCCTTTCTAGCAGAATTAGAGAATGAAGCAAAAGTAACGCGCACGTGTCTCGAACGCGTGCCCGCCGACAAATTCGATTGGAAACCGCATGAAAAGTCGATGACGATGGGCCGGCTTTCGTCGCACTTGGCCGAAATGTTTGGTTGGACAAAAGAGACCTTGAAACAGGACGTTCTGGATTTTGCGAACGCCGATTTTAAGCCTTTCGAGCCAAAATCGACCGAAGAGCTACTTGCTTTTTTTGACGACCATGTCGCAAAAGCCAAGATCATTTTAAGTGAAACATCAGATGAAATGTTTCTGACCGACTGGACGATGCGTAACGGCGAACAGGTCTATTTCACAATGCCAAAAGTCGCGGTCATGAGGTCATTTGTAATGAATCACATCATCCATCACCGTGGCCAGCTTTCGGTTTACCTGCGGCTCAACGACATCCCCGTGCCGTCGATCTACGGCCCGTCAGCCGACGAAGGACAGATGTAAAGTCAGTACCAACCTATCAAAAAGCGGGCCGGTCGGCTCGCTTTTTTGTTTTTGCTCGAAAGAATGAGAAAATAAGGCATTCAGATGTTGAATACCGTGTTAATCTCAAAACTTTTGGTGGGTGAACCGCGTTCGATCGCTCGCGCGATCACGCTGGTTGAGAATGGCGGTGATGGCGCGGCCGAGTTGATGAAAGCTATCTTTCCAAAGACTGGAAAAGCAACGGTCGTCGGCATCACAGGCTCGCCCGGAGCCGGGAAATCATCATTGGTCGATAAATTAGCGTTATTTTATAAGAACGCCGGCGATAAAGTCGGAATCATTTGCATTGATCCTTCGAGCCCCTTTTCTGGCGGAGCGATACTCGGCGACCGTATTCGAATGGCCGAACTGGGTACGCAGAAAAATGTCTTTATCCGTTCGATGGCAACGCGAGGCAATCTTGGAGGGTTGGCCAGGGCGACTGTAGATGCAGTCACGATACTCGATGCCGCTGGGTTTGATAAAGTGATCGTTGAGACCGTCGGTGTCGGCCAGGATGAGGTAGAGATCGTCAAAACGGCAGATGTTTCAGTTGTAGTGCTGGTGCCCGGAATGGGCGACGACATTCAGGCGATCAAGGCCGGAATAATGGAAATCGGCGATGTTTTTGTCATTAACAAGGCGGACCGCGAAGGCGTTTTGCGGACCCAAAAGGAGCTTGAGGCCTTGCTCGGCCTCGCGCATCGGCCTGATATGTGGAATCCGCCGATCGTCAAAACCATCGCCACCGAAAGCAAAGGCATCGAAGACCTTTCAAAAGCCATCGATGCATATTATGCCTTTCAGACCGACGGGTCTGGGAGCAAAGTGCGGCGGCAGGCGATAGCGCGTTGGCGATTGTTAGAGCTTTTACAGGAAAGACTTTTGTACGATCTCTTAGGGCGCAATGGAACGACCGAAAAACTCGACCAACTTGCGTTTGAAATCGCGAACAAGAAAAATGACCCATATTCGGCCGTCGAGGAAATAATAAATTCAAAATGAAGATCAATCATTTAGGCATTGCTACAAATGGCATCGACGAGGCTCTAAAATTCTGGGGCGACGCCCTTGGACTCGAAAATGTGTTTACAGAGATCGTCGATGAACAAAAAGTTCGCGTGGCAATGCTGCCGCTTGGCGAGAGCCGCATAGAACTGCTTGAACCGACTAGCGACGATTCGCCGATCAGTAAGTTTTTAGAGAAACGCGGCGGCGGGATTCATCATATTGCGGTTGAAGTTGACGATATTGAATCTGTGTTGGCTAAGCTAAAATCACAGGGAATGAAGTTGATAGATGAAACACCGCGCATAGGAGCCGAGGGCTGCCGCGTCGCTTTTGTCCACCCATCGGCGGCAAACGGCGTCCTTCTGGAACTTGTTGAAACCATAAAATAGGGTTTTCCGTTAGTTGAAACAGGCACTTTTTGATATTATATCCGTTTGACATTTATCAGATTATTGGAAGTGAGGACTTAGAAATTGAGCAATTTAACAAAAGGACTTATTTTAGTCGTCGTTATACTGGCGATCGGTGCGGGGCTTGTCGTCTGGAAAAAGAAGGTTGGCGGACAATCGAGCGAATCTTTCAATGAGATCACCCGCCCCGAGATCGAAGCGCTTCTGGCAGACGTGGCAAAGAACAACCCGATGGTTTTGAAGCGCCTCGCGTCTGATCCGAAAATGAAAAAGGACCAGATCGACAA
>CAZUEI010000032.1:5980-12620 GCA_964618985.1 uncultured Chloracidobacterium sp. | reverse complement strand
ACGCCGTCTCGCTCACGTCGAAGAGCCTTTGCATTTGTCGATCATGGGCTGCGCCGTAAACGGCCCCGGCGAAGCGCACGATTCGCAACTCGGCATCACTTTTGGCCGTAATGTTGGCATGATATTCAAAGACGGCGTCCCGATGCGCCGCGTATCGGGCGAGGACATCGTTGAGGAATTCGTAAAGGAAGTTGAACTGCTCTGCAAAGAAGGCTCAAGCGCCAAATCTCTCGTTGAAAAGAACGATCTCGTCCAAATCACCTAAGTTAGATTCACTATAGAGAACATAGAGAAGGAGGTTTTTCTAACTCTGTCCTCTCTGTGTGCTCTGTGGTGAAACTTCCTATGGAAAAAGGAGGGTAAATGGATAAAACGGCAAATTGCGAAGGACGCCGAAAAGAAGAAGCACGATCAAAAATCCGAATAGCGCCTTTGGCCCAACGAACCGCATCGGAAATCCTCGCCCGCGCACGGCCAGTAATACCAACGACCCAAAAACATAAGCGAAGATCAAAACCCAAACCGGAATCAGAGCATTCAGATCGAGAGCGGCCAACACATCACCGTGAAACAACGCATGAAAACCCCGCGTCAATCCGCAGCCCGGACAAGCAAAGCCTGTTAAAGAATAAAGAGGACATGCCGGAATGAAGCTAAATTTTGAAGGATCAAAATACGCCACCAAACTTGAACCGCCCAGCATTGCGGCGGCTCCGACGACTGCGGACAATCGCGCAGCAACTGGCGAAATATTGTAACCGACGATTTGCTCTTCTACCTGCATTGAAACAATTATAAGCCTCAAGCACTGGCCATAGAAACAAAAAGAGCATCCGCCGCGATTTTCTTGTTGATGTTGACGGCGAGATCGAGGCGAATTTTGTCTATCGCGGCAAGCCAGGAAGGCAGATCTGCAGAGTTGGCATCTTCGGCCAAAAGCGTAAGTTTGTCTGTTAGGTCAGTATTTGCGATCCTTGTTTCGTCGCCGTCGATGCGGAGTGTCCATACGTCATGGATGAGCGACTGCAGAATGTCGAGATTTTCCTCAAAGTTGTCCTTATTTTTTGCGTCGTTCATTTCTTCGGCGATGCGGAGCAATGCGGCGAGGTCGCCTGTTTCGATCGCGTTTGTTACGACATCGAGCATCTTTTCGCGCCGCAAGCGAAATTGCCCGACGTTTATCGACACGGCTCTGCCTATGCTGCCTCGCGACAATCTTGCCGCGAGTCTTGCCTCGTCGTGGGAAAAAGCCCGCTGCTCGATCAGAAATTTTTCGATCTCAGCGGTTTCGATAGGAGCAAACCGCAGCGTTTGACAGCGGGAACGCACCGTCGGGAGAAGCGAGTCCGGACGCGAGGTGATTAGAAAGATATGCGATGTCGGAGCGGGCTCTTCTAGAGTTTTGAGGAGCGCGTTTGCCGCCGGATCGGCCATTTTATCGGCGTCTTCGATGATGAAAACGCGCGCCTTAACCTCATACGGCCTGAAATGAGCCTCACGTTCAAGAGCACGGATCGCTCCGATACGAACATTGCGTCGGAATGGAACTACCATCCCAATGTCGGGATGTTCGCTAAAGAAAACGAAGTCATAATCTTCGCCTTTCTCGCTGGTCGGAAAAGAGAATACTCCAGATCGCCTGCAAGCCGCGCAAACACCACAGGCTTCACGATCATTGGGCTCAGAGCAGACAAACATCCGCGCAAGTTCGAGCGCAAACTTACGTTTCCCAACTCCTTCGTCGCCCGCAAAAAGCAACGCGTTCGGCACGCGATCATTGACCGCTAAATGCTTTAGCGTATGCTTGAGGTGTTGGTTACCGACAAGTTTGTCGAACATAACCTATTATCGCGCTCCCGCCGCGAGATGCTCATTCAAATACCGGGTCAAAAGCGAATACAGATGGATCGTCGTATTCTCGCCTTCGAAAATTCCGTGTGTGCGGTTCGGGTAAGCCATCATCTGGAATGGCTTGTTTAGCTCTATCAATTTGTTGATCAAAACTTCCGTTCCCTGGTAATGAACGTTGTCATCGCCGGTGCCGTGCACGATCAACAAGTCACCTTTTAATCCGCCGGCAAACGTGATCGGCGAGCTTTGCTTGTAATCTTCGCCGTTGTTGTCCGATGGCAAACCCATGTAACGCTCGGTGTAGATCGTGTCGTAAAAACGCTGATCGGGAACAGGAGCGACGGCCATGCCGACCTTGTAAAGATCGGGATAACGAAACATCGCATTCAGAGTCGAAACGCCGCCGCCGCTCCAACCCCAGATCGCAACTCGTGAGGGATCGATAAATGAATGTTTCGCTAAAAGAGCTTTCACAGCTCCGGCTTGATCCGCCGAATTGACCCGGCCGTTCTTGCGGTAGATCGCCTTTCTCCAGGCGCGGCCGCGCGGCGCAGGTGTGCCTCGATTGTCAACGCTGGCAACGATGTAACCCTGCTGCGTCAGCATCAAGTGCCACAGATAATTGCCGCCGTCCCAGAGGTCAATGACTGTTTGTCCGGCAGGTTCGCCGTAAACATAGAACAGGATCGGGTATTTTTTGTTCGGATCGAACCCGGGCGGTTTCATCATCCAACCGTCAAGCGTGATGCCTTCGCCGATGTCAACGCGGAAGAACTCCGACGGCCCCTTTTTCAATTTGTCGAGTTTTGCCTGAAGGGCCGCATTATCTTCGACAACTCGCACGACCGTTTTGTTGGCCACATTGACGAATTCAAATTTCGGCGGGCTTCCAAAAGACGAATAGTTGTGAGCAGCCCAACGGCTGTTCGGAGAAATGTTGTAACTGTGCCAGCCCGGCTGCGTGTCGGGCGTTATCTTTTCAAGCGTTCCCGAACCGTCAAGCTTCTGGCGGAAAAGATAACGCTGCCCAGCATTCGTCGGCGAGGCAATAAAATAGAGCCAGCCGCCTTTTTCGTCAACCGAAGAAATACCCTCAACGTCGTAATCGCCACGCGTGATAAGTCTTGTGTCCGTGCCATCGCTCTTGACGGAATATACATGCTGCCAGCCGTCACGTTCGCTCAGCCACAGAAAACGTTTTCCGTTATCGAGCCATCGCATTCGCGGCATTGTCAATTCCAGCCAGGCCTCGTCTTTTTCCGTCACAATGGTTCTTGCCGCGCCCGTTTTTGCGTCGGCGACCATGATCCGATTCGTGTTTTGCAGCCGGTTCATATGCTGGAGAATGACCTCGTTCGAGTTGTTCATCCACTCGACCATGACAACATAGTTCTGCCGCAGATCGCCGGGCGTGTTGATCCAAACGGTCTTTCCACCCGAAGCGCTGACCACTCCGGCGCGAACAGCGGCGTTCGTCGTTCCGGCTTTTGGATACGGGAAATAATTTAAGACGGGATAAAGATCTTTGGTGGTATCAATAAGAACGTAGTCCTTTGAGCCCTCGGTGTCGAACTGCCAATACGCGATCGACTTTCCGTCCGGGCTCCATCGCCAGCAGTCGCGCAAGTTGAATTCTTCCTCGTTCACCCAATCGGAAGTTCCGTTTATGATCGTCTTTCCGCCGTCTGTCGTAACCTGGTCGATCTTGCCGTCGGCAATTGTTTCGACGTAGATGTTGTTTTCGCGAACGTAACCGACGCGCGTTCCGTCAGGCGAAAATTTGGCAAACATAAGCGTCGAGGGTTTTGCATCGCCGCCGAGCTTCTTTAAATTGCCGCTCGCGAGATCGAGAACCCAGTAATCGCCACGCGTGTTCAGCCGCCAAACCTTTTTTGAATTCGTGTAGATCAGCATCTTCGTGTTGTCAGCCGACCATTCATAGCTGTTTACAGGTAATGGTTTTGTTTCGCCTTTCGGTATCAGTTTATCGGCAGCGACCAAAATCGTGCGCGCGTTTGTCGCGGCGTCGTAACTGACGAGGTCTTGTCCACCCGCAATTGTTGGTGAACGTTCAATTCGAGAATATCCATCACCGGATTTAAGCCAGCGAAATCCGCCGACGCCTTTCGAGTCAAAGTAGTCGCTGGCAAAGACCTTCTCCAGCGTGACCATCGAATCATCCTGCGCCGGGACGACAACAAAAAGGCTGAACAAAAGCAGCCAATACAATGCAATTCTTTTATGACGAAACATAATTTTCCCTCTGATCCTTTAAGAATTTTTCTACGATATCTAAAACCTGTGCGTGGATGTCCTCCATAGAGCCCATGGCATCAATAATACGCAGCCTCTGCGGTTCTAGTTTTGCAATGTTCAAATAAGCATCCCTAACGCGGGTATAAAATTCGGCAGTTTCTTCGTCCATTCGGTTCTTTTTTGTGTGGTTTTCGTCTCGTGCGGCCATGCGATTTACTGCTTCCTCGACGGTTATGTCGAAAAAAAGCGTCAGATCAGGCTTCAGTCCGCCGGTCGCAAGCTCGATCACTTGATTCACTTTTTCTTCCGCAAATCCGCGTCCGGCTCCCTGATAGGCAAAGGTCGCATCGGCATAGCGATCTGAAATTACAGTTTTCCCTTCAGCGAGCGCGGGTTTGATGAGATATTCGACGTGCTGCGCGCGGTCGGCGGCAAATGAGAGCAACTCGGCCATCGGAGCGACTGTTTCGTTGGTTTCCAGAAAGGCGGCGCGCAAAGCCCGGCCGAGCGCAGTGCCGCCCGGCTCGCAAGTAACGACGACTTCGACGCCCGACGCGCGCAGTTCGTCGGCAAGTATTCGCATTTGCGTGGACTTGCCGCTACCGTCTATGCCTTCAAACGTGATGAATTTTCCCTTCAAGATGGCGTGTCGGGTTTTCGCTCCTGTGAGATCGATGAAATGGCGTGTTTGAAAATTAGAACGTCAGGTCCGCCAACGTCGAGCAAAACCGAAAATTTGTCAAAACTTTTTATCCTGCCTGCCAAAGTAGAGCCCGTCAAAAGATGAACAATAACTGAAATGCGTTCGCGGCGGGCAGAGTTCAAAAATGCATCCTGTATATTCTGGGCGGCCTGCTTTTCCATAACGATTCCTCAATGTCGAAAAAAGAAAACAATGGGACAAGTCCCGATTACAAACTACAATGGATCGTTTCCTTACTATATCATACCAAACAGCTCGTCGCGAATTTCTGTGTGGCCGCCAAAACCGTCGAGCCAAATTGCGTCCGGTTCGTGTCGAAACCACGTCAACTGGCGTTTGGCGTAATTGCGAACGTCCTGTTTTGACCGTTCGATAGCAGAATCAAGATCGCGCTCGCCGCGTAAATATTCGCAGACGCGACGATAGCTGTGGGCGCCCAGAGCGTTGGTGTTATCTTTAATGCCCGCCGCAAGCAATAGTTTCACCTCCTCTACAAGTCCATCAGCGAAATGCTGTTCTGTGCGGGCATTTATCTTTCTATAAAGCTCATGGCGCGGCGGATTTAGCACAAATAACTTGATCCTGTCAGCGAATTCCGGCGGCATATCACGATTTGGCTGCTGTTTAGACAACTGTTCGCCCGTTTGAAAATAAACTTCAAGCGCGCGTATCACGCGAACATAATCGCGCGGCTGAAGCTTTGACGCAGCATCAGTATCGACATGCGCCAGCATCGTGTGCAAATGTTCGGCACCTTGTCTGTCTTGTATCGCCCGCAAACGTTCGCGCAAATTCAAGTCGGTTTTCGGACTGTCAAAAAGCGGCTGCCTTAACGTCCGCAGATAAAATCCCGTTCCGCCTACCAGGATCGGCACTCGCCCGCGAGATTCTATCTCAACAATTTTATCCGCCGCATCGCGTGCCCAATCACCGGCAGAATAATTAGTATTAGGATCGACATAGTCGATGAGATGGTGCGGTACGCCACGTTTTTCTTTTTCAGTTGGCTTGGCAGTCGCGATTTCAATGCCCTGATATATCTGGACGGAATCGCAATTAATGACCTCGCCGCCGCCGTGCAGAGCCAATTCAACACCAAGCGCGGTTTTGCCCGATGCTGTCGGTCCGACAATAGCGTAGATCAATTTTGCGTTGGAATTTCTGGCCACAGTTGAACTCAGAGCATTGTTAGATCATTCTTAATAACCCAACTGCCAAGAGAAGGACAAGCACAATAAATGCACCAATGATCTGATTCCGGGAAAATCTCATTTTGCTTCAAACAGATCCTCAATAGGCCGTTGTCAGCTCGACGCCGGTGTAATAGTGCTTGATGATCTCGCCGTATTTGACGCCCATTTTGGCAAGGCCGAAGGCTCCGTATTGGCACATGCCGACGCCGTGTCCCCAGCCTCGGCCGGTGAAAGTATAGCTCGCGACCGTTGAGCCGTTGTAACGCTTGTTCATAACAAAAAGCTGTTCCGGCAATCGTAAAGCGGAGCGTATCTTGCCACCTCTTAGTGTTTTGACGCCGTTCGAGCCAATTATCTCAAGCTCGATAGGGCGGCGCGAATATCCGACCTTTTTAACGTTGACGTCATAGAGTGTGCCGATCCCGCGAACATATCGCGAAAGTCGAGATTGCACTTGCGCGGGCGTCAGAGACTTGTTCCAATATGTCCAAGGCGACATATTCTCGGCTGTGACCGGCGATTCAGTCGGCATGATCTCGAGATATTTGACGGCTCCGAGCGCATCTAATTGATAATTAACTTGTTCGCCGCCAACAAGAGCGGCTTCACGAATTGAATACATCGAGCTGCCGAATTC
>CAZUEI010000032.1:0-5880 GCA_964618985.1 uncultured Chloracidobacterium sp. | reverse complement strand
TGATAATTCACATCTGCATCGCTCAACAGCGTGTCAGCGTAACCGGGCGCGTAGATAAATGACGTGAGAATGCGAGCCAGCTCGCTGGGCTTGGATGTGTCGCGATTTACATTTGGGAACGTCTTGCCAAATCTGCCGGCCATTTGGTTCAGCCAGTTCGACATTTCACTTTCGTTCGGCGCTTCGTTAAACCAGTCGTCTGTCAATTGCGGCGTCGAGAGATAAAAGCCGTTAGAGGCAAGCTGCGACATTAACCGGACAAGTTCAAGATTGCCTTCGTCGCGGATCTTTGCGCTCTGGCGAGAGGTCTTTATCAAAAAAGGGTCGAAATGCTGATGGCCTTCGAGTGAGCATTCGACGCCGCGAAGATATGGCTCAGCATATTCAAAAATATTCTCGCTATTTTCGGTCCTGCCGCCGCACGTCGATGTGTAAAGAGCGTTGATCGGTTTTCCGTGATAGGTCGCGACAATGCCGCGCGTAGATCGCACCGCCTCGGTTCCCATTTTGGTCTCGATCGACACGCCTTTGTAAACCTGCGACCAAACGGTTGGCACCATATCAAAGCCCTGTTTGCCATAGCCTCCAATATTCGCAACTGCATACGTCCGGGCCGCCACGGCCTGTGCCCGTTGAGCCTCGATCTGCGGCAAACCCAATTCGCTCGGAACGACTCCGAGCAGATATTCTTCTAACGGGACAACATTTACAACGGTCAGCGACCCACGTGAATTCACAAAAACTTCGAGCTTGCCGCGATACGCCTTTCCGTTCAATCGGACGGGATTTGCACGTTCGTTTAGCGAGCCGAATGCAACTGATTTGAGCGAAGAATATTTTGCTGTCTCGCTCGGCCCATTGATGATAACCTCGCGTAAATTCGAGTCAAATGTATTCGTCACCGTCGGCTGCGTCGATCCGGTAGTTTTAGTCAGGCTGCGAACCTCGCTCTTCCCAGCAGTCTTCAATTGCTGCGAAAGCGCGATCGCATCCGCCGACACAACAACCTTTTTTTCCGTAACGACAACCGCATCCTCAAAACCTTTCTCCGCTAGTTTTGCTTTAAGCTCGTCGGCGTCAATGCTCGTTTCTTTGACCGTGCCGACCCAGACCTTCCATGTATTTGTCGCCGTGTCGATGCTTACCAGAGCAGTCTCGCTTGTAGTCTCGCGGATGTCTTTTGCCAGGTCGTTTGCCTCAGTTTGCGATGGCAGATTTTGAAATTCAATGCGGTAATTCTCTATCTCCGGCGGCCTATACGCACGAGCCGATACTGTCACTTTGTTTGTCGCAAGCAGTTTGCCGGGTTCATCCGGGCTGACAGCGACAAGCGACGAATCACCGGTCGTGATCGACACTGAACTTGCATTGGTCGATAAGCCGATGCGTATCAAAGGTTCGCTTATTAATGTAAAAGTCTCGTAGCCGCTGTTGGCGAAAATGCATGGGATTGAGAGATAAAGGAAAGCCGTGATGTATGCAGTACTTCGCAATTTCATAGAACAATAATACCAAAAATCCGGCCGTGGTTTGATAAACTAGCTCAACTTATGAGCGAGGGGGGCAACGAAAACCAAAAGCTTATCTTTCCGGTCAAAATAACGGATGGCTCACGTTTTGCTGCTAAACTCCGTTACTGGTGGTGCTGGCTTGTAGCAGGCATGTTGTTTCTGTTGGTAGGGACGCCGACGCTAATTGTTTTGTGGATCATTGACCGCAAGATGTGGCTTTATCCGATCGGGCAATGGGGTGCGAACACATGGCTTAGAGCCTGCGGTGCAAAAGTAAAAGTCACCGGCCGCGAAAACCTCGAAGACGATAGATCGTACGTTTTCATTTCCAACCACCGTTCCTATCTCGATACTGCGACGCTTTTTTTCTATGCCGGTAAAAAGATGGGTCTCGTCGCAAAAAAGGAACTGCTAAAAGCACCTGTTCTGGGGCAGGGTATGAGCTTTGTAAACATAATAGCGATCGACCGTTCAAACCCAGAGCGGGCCAGACAGTCAATGGAAAAAGCGCGAGAAGTAATGAAACAGGGCTATTCATTCGGAGTTTTTGCCGAAGGCACTAGGGCAATGCCAGGCGAATTGCTGCCGTTCAAGAAAGGCGCATTTCATCTCGCTCTGCAAACCAACTCACCGATAATTCCCGTTGCAATAAAGAATACCGACTGGATGATGGGCAAGAAAACGGGCGTTGCATTTTCCGGCGAGATCGAAATGGCCTTGCTGCCGCCAATAGAAACGGCAGGTCTCAATGCTGAAAATGACTTGATGGAATTGTTGATAAAAACGCGTATTGCGATCGCGAACGAACTGAGAACTGAGATTTTAGATATGAGAACTAATCCGACATCTGACATCTAGTATCTAACATCTCACTTATTCTTCGGTGCTGGCTCTGGTTTTACCGGTTCGTCATCATCAAGTATCCGGATCTCGCTGCGGCCTAATTTGTAATCAGTGTATTTCACCCGCATTCTTATCCTTGTAACATTGCCATTGCCGAAAACAAGCTCATCATCGGATCGCGCGTCAGACGGGAACCAATACTTGCCGTCGATCTGCTCGCGAGTTGTTTCGACTATCGGGAATTTGTTTGTTTTGGTTTCCGGGACAGCCTTGCCCCTCGATTTAACTATCATCAGATCGTCAATATCCACCCAAACACGGCCCGTAAAGAGGCGTAGCTTTGATTTCTTTGGATCGGGAATGACCTTAGGCGTGACGTCGAAAACATACAGGTTGAGCTCGTCGATACGCTCAATCCCTATATAAGAAAAGTTGTATTGCGACACTGCTTGCGGCTCCAAGGCAAATGGATTGACGCCGCCTAAATCTTCGAGATCCTCAGGCGTGACAAAGCCTGGCGGCGTTGTTGCAACAGGTGCAAATATGACCTTTTCAAAACGCGCCCCATCCGACGTGAACGTCATAAACGAATCGCGCCTATATGTCCCGGCGATCTGTCCGCCCAAGCCAATGATATTGACCGTCGCGGAGCGATTGAATACATAATTCGTCAGCGCCGCGCGAAAATCGCCTTCATTCGCTGTAAATTTCTTGATTATCCGGTCGATCTCAGCGGGGGTTAGGTTCTTATTCACGATTCCCGTCGCCTGACCATGAGCCGCGATAGAGACGCCCAAAACAAAAAACAATAACATCGCCGATCTTTTCATCATTTCACCATTATCCAACAAAACTAGGAAATAGATGCTTCTGACATGCGAAAAGTTGACTTGAACATTTTCCCGGTTCCGTAATCAAATGGATGAATTAGGCATGTCGCTAGTCTTCTTCTTCATCAGACAGAACAAACATTTCAGGGCTTTCGCCTGAAGTTTGCTGGACTGATTCGACATATTTGTAAAAGGATGGTTCGTTCGCATAAAGTATGCCTTGCCTTTTCCACTCTCGGATAAAAAGCGGACTGCGCAGCATAGGAACGAATTGGGATTGGCTCTTTTTCCAGATACGTTTTGGTATGTAGCCTATCCGGCAAAAAGCATGTAATTGCGCTATCGTATTCAGGCACCTCATTACGCCAAGCCTGGTTTCAATTTCAGGTATGGCCTCGTTTGCAGGAAATACATTTGGGGCCCAGATGCTCGGCGAGACGGTCCGCATAAGGTTGTCAACGCGGTCAGTATATTCCAGCAGGAACTTCGCATTTACCTGACGGCGGTGAGCCCGCATGCCGTAAAGCAAGCCGATCACGCCGACCAACACGGAAACTAATGTCGCGAGTTGGATCAATGTGCTGATTTCGATCATATTTCATGCCCAGAATGGCCACCGTTTCTCGGCCACACGACGCACCTCGGAATATGGGACGGTTGAGCTTTTTGCCTGACTGAACATATTCCAACCCAACTTCGACGCGACAAATGCCCGCATAATATGCAGCGAATTCTCAAAAATGCTTCGCTCGCTGATCCACGAAATGGCGTCAGCCTCCGGTTTCCATCTCCGGTTATAGTGGTCAGCGGCCGCGAGCAGTTGTTCTGCCGTCGCGTTTGTTTCGCCGATGCAAACGTCAAGAAACATTGAGGATTCCATCGCCGCGTTAACGCCCTGGCCTATCGGCGGAAACGGTGCGGCAGCGTCGCCGAGCAAAACCCCTTTTCCTGCATTCAAACTCGAGCAATCAAGTTTTTGCCCTATGTGCCGCGACTCGCGGCACGCAAAAGTCTCGATACATTCTCTGCTAGTAAGGTCAAGAATTTTAGGGGCGCTGTTGCGGAAAAAGTCCACGGCCTCGTCAGTCGAAGCAAAATTAGTTGCTTCATTGGTGCAGACAGCGCAAAACCAGCGTGACGATTCCGGTCCCGTGTCACCTCTGATCGCCCCGGCAACAACAAACGGACGGGCCGAGAAAGCATGTAAGTAAAATCTGTCCATTTCGGCAGGAACATTATCGAGTTCGAGCATCGTGCAATAGAAAGGAAAACTCTTTGAGGTTGTGGTGAATCCTTCGCCCTGGGCTTCCATTGCCTTTCGTACTGTCGATCCCGCGCCGTCAGCTCCGACTATCAGATCGAATATATGCGTGGAAGTTTTTCCGTCCTTGTCCGTGACCGTGAGGTTTCCGGTGTTGATGTCCGCGGCGTCAACTTTTGTTTCATATTCGATCTCGATGAGGTCGCGGTAATTTTTATCTATTGGCGCAGTTAGGGCCCTGAGAATATCACCGCGCGAGCCGGTCCAGCCCGGTTCATTCCAGTCCTCGCTCGAACTATCAAAGACCTTTATTCCGTTGAATGAGTTAAGCCCTTCGTCAAAATACGAACACACGTCGATATGCCTCAACGCCTTAAGCCCATGGCCTGTAATATCTATCGTATATGACCTTTCCGGATTGAAACGCGGCGCTTCGAGCGGGTGCTGGTCGCGTTCAAATATGGTCGAGCGCAATCCGCGTCGCGCAAGCCCGATTGCCAACACTAAACCCGAAGGCCCGCCGCCGACTATCGCAATACGGCCTTGAGAACTGTTCTCTGCGAAATTTGAATTTTCTGACATGGACGATGCTCCAAAAAGTGGTCAAAAATTTTATGTTTTAATTGTTTAGCAAAATATTATGCGAATCTAACTTATTAAGTCAATTATGAAGGACGGCAAATTTCAAACACGGGCCAGCCTTCAATAAGGTTGCACTTATTGTTTGATTTCATGCTTTCGGAAGGGCGGTTTGGGGCAGTTTGGGACACTGTAGAACAGTTGGGACATCAGGGTAGAAAACGGATAATTCTACGACGACTTGAGGTATTTCATCATCGTGATCCGTGTGCCGTCATCGACTTGCTCGATGGTGACTTCGTCCATTAGGCCCTTCATCAGTTTGAGGCCCCAGCCGCGGCGGCCTTCGTCAGGAGTTATTTCTTTCGATGCTTTATCGACGAGCCGTAGGCCGCGGTTTGAGACAGTGATAGTGATCTTGTCAGCCTCAAGGATGAATCGCTGATATATCTTGCGGTCAGGACTTAATGAATGTTCTGCGGCGTTGATACAGGCTTCGACAAGTGCGGTCTTGATCTGATTGATCGCTTTTGCGGGAAACGAGTGACGCTTTGCGATCTCCTCGACGGTGTGGGCAGCGATCATCTCAGTATTCTCGCCCATCGGGAAAACGAACTCGTATTCGTTCGCAGCTTTTTCACTCGAAGGCCCAATATCAGTGCCGAGAATGCCCGTCAACAGCTCAACCTGCTTACGGCTGGAGCCATAAGCGTTTCGTGCTCGAAGCACATCCATCGCTTCGGTGGCAAAGCCTTCGGGAGCGATGAGCCAAAGATTGAACTTTGTGAAGTTACAGTGCAGAGCAGCCATTTCGAGGCGGTCGCACCAAAATTCGACAAGCTCGCGGCTTGCTTCG
>CAZUEI010000031.1:0-12626 GCA_964618985.1 uncultured Chloracidobacterium sp. | reverse complement strand
TTAAAGCAGCACAGGAACATTACGGAACGCGCAAAAACTATACCCGCTTTGAGGGCGGCGAGCCGGATTTTCACGGGCTTTCGGACGCTGAGAATGACTTTATTGAAGCCCGCGACGGCTTTTATATGGCGACGGTCAGCGAAGATGGACAGCCGTATATTCAGTTTCGCGGCGGCCCGAAAGGATTTCTAAAGGTTCTGGACGACCGCACGCTGGGCTACGCTGATTTTCGCGGCAACCTACAATACATCAGTGTTGGAAATCTGGCTGCAAATGACAAAGCGGCTCTTTTCCTGATGGACTATGCGAACAAGGCCCGTTTAAAGATCCTCGTTCGTGTTGAGGTGAAAGACGCAAAAGACGCACCTGAAATAATAAATGAATTAACGATGCCCGGGTACAAAGCAAAGATCGAGCGTGCGATGATCCTGCACGTCGAGGCGTTTGACTGGAACTGTCCGCAGCACATCACACCGCGTTACACAATGGATGAGATCCGCATAATGACCGCGCCGCTTTACGAACAGATCGAGAAACTGGAAAAGGAGATCTCGGTACTAACGAGTAATAAGAAATGAAATGGCTGCTGCCGGTTAATTATTATTGTAGAGCAAATCTGCTGCCGCTAAAGGATCATCGATAGCAAAATGAAGACGTTGGGCTGGGAAGTAGATCGCCTCGTAGGCTGCGACGGTTTGCTCGTGAGACAGTTGTTCCTGCGAGCGGGCGATGGCCCTTTTCGTTGCCGTCTCGAAGTTGCAATCGATCCAGATACGCAGATCGAAGTGCTCGACATAAACGCGTTTGAAGAGAAAGATGCCTTCGAGCAAAATGATGTCGATGTTTTCGTAAGTGTAACGGTGCTTGTGGAACACACTTGATGTTTCATAAACGTGATCGGCAGTTAGATTAACGTTGCGGTCACGTTTTAGGGGAAGGACAAGATCTCGAAACATCTCATCAATTCTGATGGCGTTTTCGTAGAAATGCTTGCCCGGCTCTATGCGGCTAAACCGGACATCGGGTAAATTGAGCCAGCCATCGGCATTTATCAGGGCGACATTGAAGTTCGGGGATAATAATTCTGCGAGTCTCGCGGAAATATGGCCTTTGCCGCACGCGTCGATGCCGGAAATGCCGACGAGAATTGGCCGAGAGGATGCGATATTGTCGCGCTTTGTAATGATCGTCTTAATAATGTGGTTCATTCGCTGCATGCCAATTATGAAACGATGCTGATCTATTATATCGCTGCTGCGTCCGCAAACTGTCGAGATGAACTTTGCGAAGGAAACGCGGCGCTGTCAAATTCTTTGCGCAACAGGAGACGTGCCCGATGAAGCATGACCCAATAATTTGACGGCGTCAGCCCGAGCAGATCGCAGATTTCCGAACCGCTCAATCCTTCAATTTCGCGGAGCGAGAAAACCGAAGCAAGGTGCGACGGCAATCGCGATATGCAGCTACTCAGAAGTTTGCCGAGTTCTCTGTTCTCTAGCATTTGCTCGGGCGTTTGGTTCCACGCTGACGGAGATGCTTCACTCGTCCAATGGCCGCTGGAGTCGAAAAACTCATCCTCGGTCGCGTCGTCGTCATTTGATACAAATTTCGCCGAGCGGCGATACTGGTCAACGATCTTATGCTTAAGTATGCCGGTCAACCAGGTTCGGGCAGTCGCATTGCCGGCAAAACCGCCGGCACTTTCCAGAGCTGCCAAAAACGTTTCCTGGACAAGATCCTCGGCCAGCGATTTATCGTGGACACGCTGCATTGCAAACCGAAACAGATAATCGGCATGCCTATCAATCAGCATGGAAGAGTCAAGACTGGTCTTGTTAATTGTTGTTTCCATTAGAGCTGTCTGCATAATGGCCTCCTGTCTTTATCTGCTCCAGAATGAACGGCGTGCAGTTGAACATTTCGATATGGCGATTATTGAGAGAATGAAAAAGCGTGACGGCGCGGCGTTCGATAAACGCTACGTCGCCCATATCCAGTCTCAAACGATATTCTCCCGACAACGCGTCATCGAAAGCGGTTTTTACTTCACCGAGGAGTTTGTCTGTAATGCTGCCCTCAAGCTTTAGCGTGATCTCGTCGCGTGTCCGGTGTAGTTCGGTTATTTTTAGCATTTCGTAGTTCGTTCCTTGCGACCTACCTATTTCAATCGGCGTGCCAAAGCGCAGAAATATCCTCTTGTATCTATAAGCTATTTAGATGCAATGATTTAGAGTTTAACTAACGAAGCCGTTGTTTCAGACTCACCCTCGAAATGCCGTGGGCTGGCCTTTAGTGGTTTAGGTGGCACGATATTTCGTGGGTTAATGGGGTTAATTCGTGGGTTGCTCTGGTCTCTTGATACCGAGTTTCTTTAGCCGGCTGCGAAGTGTATTTGGATGAAGATTGAGTTGATTGGCAGCTCCGTTAGGACCCTCGATTTTCCATTTTGCGTTTTCGAGGACATTGAGTATGTGGCTTCGTTCGACATCCTCGAGTTTGCTTGACGATGCGATCGGGCTGACAGCAGCATGCGGCGACCAGGCTGCATGAGAAGCCGCGGCGCTTGAACGCGCCAGAGCCGATTCGTGCTTGAGAAACGGCATCAGATCGCAACCGACTGTCACAGAATTTTGCGGCGAGAGCACAACCGCGCGCTCAATGATATTTTGAAGTTCGCGAATATTTCCCAGCCAATCGTAGTCCGTCAACTGTTTCATAGCTTCCTGAGATACTCCGTTGATGGTCTTTCCAAATTTCTTGGCAAAACGTTCGAGAAAAAACATCACTAGAGAAGGGATGTCTTCCCGCCTTTCACTAAGCGACGGAACATGGATCGGAAAAACATTTAACCGGTAAAATAGATCCGAGCGAAACCGTCCTTCTCGCACCTCCAGTTCAAGATCACGATTTGTCGCCGCGATCGCGCGTACCGCAACCCGACTAGTTTTACTGCTACCTACGGGTTCGAACTCGCCCTCCTGCAAAACCCGGAGCAGCTTTACCTGCGTCTCAAGCGGCAACTCGCCCACTTCGTCGAGAAAGATCGTTCCGCCATTAGCAAGCTCAAATCTGCCGACACGTTTATCAACTGCACCTGTGAACGCTCCTTTTACATGCCCAAAGAGTTCGCTTTCAACCAAGCCTGCCGAAATAGCGGCGCAGTTAACCTTAACGAGAGGGCTGTCTTTCCGTTTGCTAAGATTGTGAACCGCCCGCGCAATAAGCTCTTTTCCGGTTCCGGTTTCACCCGTTATGAGAACCGTGGAATCATTTGGCGCGACTTGTTCGACTTGCTGCAAAACTTTAATAAGCGCAGGGCTGTTGCCGATGATCTCTTCAAAGTTATGCTGTTGGCGAATTTCTTCCTGAAGATAAACATTCTCGGCCTGAAGCCGGTTCTTAAGCCGCTCGACCTCCTCTAAAGCAATGCGCAGATCATTTTCCGCATAGAGCCGTTCAAGCTCGGCACCTGCTCTGGCAGCAAAAATACTAAGCAGCGACATCATTTGTGGGGTCTTTACCATCGGCTTATCATCGAGCACTGCGAGGTGCCCGATGACATGGTTCGATGAGTCAATGCAAGGAATTCCCAAATAACCCTGTGCTTGCATATCAACAAGCGGCAGATCCAGAGGGAATAACTGCTGAATATTTTTTTCGTAGAAACAGGTCTCACCCTGCAGCACTCTTAAACAGGGAGTATCGGCGACATCGAATGAGACATTTTCGACGAGACGGTCATCCATCCAGAATGCAAGCGTTCGCGCTGTCTTTTTTACCGGCTCACGGCACTCCGTGATAAAGGCATATCTCGCTTTGAGAGCCGATGCTAGATGGCGGACGAGCGACGCAAAGAAGTTGTCACCGGTAACCGCCGCCGTTCCCTGCACTATAGAACGCAGTGTTTCCTCTGTTTCGCGTCTCTGAGCGGCCTCTTGTTTCATCTCGTCATAAAGGCCGGCATTTTCCAGCGAAATTGCCGCCTGTGACGCGAGTATTTGGCATACCTTTTCACGATCCGGCGAAAAGGCGCCGCTCATCATATTGTTCTCAAGATAAAGGACGCCTTTCAGACTTCCTTGCTTTATAACAGGGACGCAAAGGATAGAGAGCGGACGGGCGCGCAGCACATACGGATCGTTGAAATACTTTGTGTCATTTTTAGCGTCATCTATCACAACGCTTTCGAGCGTCCGGCGGACGTAGTTGATCACATTCAAGGGAAGATTATCGGCTTTATTCAAAGGAACGGCATTATGAAGCCGGACCTCTGTCATCTCAAAAGATTCCGTTGCGTAAACAAACGATCCGCCGTCGCGTTCGAGAATTAAGCTGCCACGTTCGGCTCCCGCGTTTTCGATGGCGATGTGTATTAACGTTGCGAGGAGTTTTTCAAGTTCGATCTCACCGGTGATCGCCTGGGCCGCCTTTGTTACGCTGTCGATATCTAAGGCATCAGCCCCAGTCCACAGTTCGGAAAATGTTCGCGTAACTGCGAGCCCCGAATATTTTTGGCGCAATCCTTCTACCTTTGCATCGGCTCCCCAATTTTCGTAATGATGCATAGCCTCAGTAACGAAAGCGGTAGCGATATTTTGCTGTCCGCGTCCAATCAGGAACCCGGCATAAAGCTCGGCAGCCAGTGCCTGATTCATTGGCATATTGAATTCCTTGGCACAGGCCATCGCTCTTTCGTAGCAATCAAGCGCGGCGATCTCATTGCCGCGTATTCGGTCTGATTCAGCCATCAAGAGCAGCGAATGGCAGCGAAAGTTTTCAGGACAATTCTCGCCGAGCAAAGTCAGGCGTTTGATCGAACTGTCCAACTTATTAAGAGCCTCGTTTTTTTCCACTTCGTTCATGGCCGCATAGGCGTCGGCTAAAACCAACCCACCCCAAAAATCGAACAGAACCGTCCAGATCGTTCCCGATAGGTGATGGACGATCTTGCCGGCTATTTTCGAGGCAGCTATAGCTTCACTTTTTTGCCCAAGCATATAGCAAACCTGCAACTTTGCCGTGGCATGAAACATTGTGAAAAATGCGTTGTCATGGTACTTCTTTTCATATGCGACTTCATCGAAATCGTTGGAGGAAAGCGAGCCAGCTGATTCGGTTTTGCCCATCAAAGCCCTCGCCCAATTCAACATAAGCCGGTGAGCGTCGGCAAAATTGCCAACCTTTAGTTTCTCTATCAAAACAAGATTTGGCTCATATTCCTGAACAAATTGCACGAGATTCTTAGATGCCCATATGGCGGACCATGTTTCCGTCATCGCACCATAGGCTGCATATAAAAAATCGCCGGCTTCGAGGCCGCTTCTACAAGCCTCCCTGGCATGAGGCAAACACGTTTCAAACGGCTTTCGCCAGAGATTTACATGGGCATGGAATTGCTGGTGGATCTTTGCCCGCCTCCGCCGATCGTCAAATCGCTCGTTCACGGCAAGGGCCAATTTGCCAAACTCATAAGCCGTCGCATAGTCCCCACGAACCGGCCCGACTGTGATGGCATGCGTTACGTATCCATATGCAGATTCGGCCGCGTTTCCATATTCAAGCGAAAGCCGCACAAGCGTTGCGGATATAAGCCTCGCGAGTATCTCATCACCGGTTATGTAGGTTACCGACCAAATATCCGTCAGGATATTCATAACCGTTTGAATTTCCGGGTTCGTCATCACCGGAAGATCAATGAGTGATTCGATCGACCGGTCGCCCAATAATACTTGTATCGAATCTATTTCCGCCTCAAGTGCAGCCAATTTCTCATCCGGTTTATTCGGGAACGATACTCCGAAAAGTTCAAGACAGTTACGGGCTGTCAAAAGCGCTTCGTTGTATCGGGCTTTGTTCTCAAAATGCACCATGCGCAGATTGAATATCCGAGCCCTGTCCAAATTTGAGACTGCCCGTTTGCGTAAGATTTCAGACAGCTCTTCAACCGCGTCAAAATTTCCGCAAAGATACTCACACTCTGCTAACCCAAGACTAAGATCAAACGCAAGAATGTAGTCGGATGTCCAATGCTTTTCATCCAACAGACATGCGCCTTTTTTGAAATAGTCTCGGGCGGCTTCAAACGCAGCCGAGGCTTTTGCCTTTTTGCCTGCATCAAGGTTAAGACGGGCTAGATCGGTTCGTTCGCGTTCGACAACGATGAGGCTAGTTCCGATATTTAGATGATTTGCAGCATTGAACATCCTTTCGTCCGTCTGTTCGTTCGCTATCGAAGCGTAAAGTAGTCGCCCTACCTGAAGATGCACGCTTTGTTTCCGATCATCCGAAATGAGCGAATATGCTGCCTGCTGAACGCGATCATGTAAAAAGGAATATCCGGCTGCCGAGCGATTTGACACTTTATCTGCGGTCTCATCGCCTGCATAATCACGCCGGTTTGTTAAGACAACGCCGGCGGTAATTGCTTCCTGTAAGCTGCGGTTTACCTCTTCGACGGGTTTTTCGCTGACAATCGCCAAAGTCTGCAGATCAAATGGATTACCAATGCAAGCCGCAAGAGTTAATGCTTCTTGGGTCTCAATCGAAAGAACACGCAATTTGCGAGTCATCAGGTCTATCACATTGTCCGTCATCGCGGCATTGTGAATCTTGTCGATGTCGTATGTCCATCTACGACGATCGTAGTCGAACGAAATTAACTTCTCCTGAGCGAGAGTTGAAAGAAATTGAATGACAAAAAACGGATTACCGCTTGTTTTTTCCCAAACTAGCTTCGCAAGCGTCTCTGCCTCTAATGTGTCGCACTGCAATACGTCGCTGATAAACCGAGTCAGTTGTGATAAACCAAGAGGTCCGAGATCAAGGCGGTGAAATTCGACACCCTCGGAATAAATAATGTCGAGGGTTCTCATTAACGGATGCGTTTCGGTGATCTCATTGTCACGATATGCCCCCATTAGAAAAAAGTAGCGAATAGAAGGCGTCGTCAAAAGCGTCGGAAGAAGGCCGAGCGTCGCCGGATCGGCCCACTGCAGATCGACCAGGAAAACAACGAGCGGGTGTTCGGCAGTGGCAATTGCTCCCACAAAGTTCTGAAAAACCAGCTGGATGCGATTTAACGTTTCCGACGGACCGAGAACGGGCGGAGGCGGTTGAGTGCCGATCACCAACTCGATCTCAGGGATCAATTCGGCCAGAACGCTCGAGTTCGTCCCGAGTGCTTCGGACAGTTTTGCACGCCACGATGCGAGGCAATCCTCTCGCTCAGTAAGGAGTTGACGAACAAATCCACGAAATGCCTGAACAAAAGCGCTAAAAGGTGTTCCGCGAGCGACTTGATCGAACTTCCCCGAAATAAAATACCCGTTCTTTTGCACGATCGGGCGATCCAGCTCATGGATGAGTGATGTTTTGCCTATGCCGGAATAGCCGGACACAACCATGAGAGAGGACTGCCCTTCGCACACTTTTTGAAACGCACGCAACAGGCTCGCCGTTTCCTCTTCGCGGCCATATAGAGAATTTGGAATGTTAAATCGTTCCGAAACATCATTCTGCCCAAGTTGAAATGTAGCGATATGGCCTTGCTCATTGTATTGCTCGGCGCAGATTTGCAAATCGGCCAACAGCCCGGCCGCGCTGTTGTAACGATGGTCGGGTGATTTTGCAAGAAGCTTCATCACAATTGCCGACAATGCCTCCGGGACCAGAGGATTAATATCCATTAGGGCTACCGGAGTTTTTGCCAAATGAGAATGAACCAACTCCAACGCATTGGTTGAATCGAAAGGCGGATTTCCTATCAGAAACTCATAAAAAATCGCACCCAAAGAATAAAAATCGGAGCGATGATCCGCCGGACGACTCATCCTGCGGGTTTGCTCCGGAGAAAGGTACTTTAATGAGGACGACGAAAGATGAAGGAGATCAAGCTGTTGGTTTTGGTTCGAACCGATCGTCGCGAATGAAAGGTCGATAAAACAGATCTCGTGTTTTTCTGGATCGAGTAATAGCGCGTCAGGGGTTAAGTTATTTAATAAAACATCGTGACGATGCAGCTCGGAGATTACTCTTGAAATGCCGATAGCCACCTTGAGAAACAGGTTGATATCGCGCTGAAAATGCGTTCCATACCGCAAAATTGGAGTTGCCGTTGTATATTTATAGACGATGTGGGAGCCGCTTTCATCGCTAATTAATTCAACGGCATGGCAAACCCCTGAGATATTCAAGCCTTGTAAGAAAGTAAATTCCCTAGCAGTTCTCTCATTATTTTCCGGTCCGGTCAGCGTCTTTATTATGAACTCATTTCCGTCGCGCATGTTGCGACCGCGCTCGAGAACAAACCTCTCGGTTCGTAGAACCTCAGCTACAACGTCTATGTCAGACAAATTCACGGGTATATCTCCGTAAAGATGTTATGACTGTTGCCAAATTCTTGCAAGAGCTTATTTAACCGGAAATCAGCAATTGGCTATGCCGATTTTTTTTCGCTGCTCGCGAGTTACTTGACTGACGGGCGAATGCCAGCGATATTTAACCTGATCCTATACAATCCGCTTCGGCCACACAGGTAAAGCGTCTTGCCGTCGTCGTCGCCCCAGGCCATGTTATGGACGTGCTGCGGCGTTCGGATCGTTCCAAGATGCTTGCCTTCAGGCGACAGGATCTGCAAACCGCCTGGTGCGGAAACGTAAACGTTACCCGCGGTATCTACCTTGACGCCGTCAATGGCGTCTTCGCCTTTGAACGACGTGAAGTCAAAGAACAGCTTGCCGTTCGAGATCGAGGCATCGGTCGCAAGATCATAACGCCAAACGACTTTGCGATTGTCGTCCCAGTTGCCGACATAGAGATATTTTTCGTCGGGCGAAAGTGCGATACCGTTCGGGCCGGTGAACTCTGAGGTCAGCAATCTTAGTTTTCCTTTATATAGAGCATGCACGCCCGTGAACGGCAGTTCCTTGCGTTTGTCATCGCCGAATTTCGGCAGGCCAAAGTTTGGATCGGTAAAGAAGAGTGTGCCATCCGAACGATATACGAGATCGTTTGGCGAGTTAAACCGCTTCCCGTTGTATTTGTCGGCAACGACCGTTTCCGTGCCATCTTTTTCAAGCCGGACGATGCGACGGTTGCCGTGCTGATCGAAAACAATATTGCCCGATGGGTCGAGCGTGATGCCGTTTGAGCCGGGCTGACGATATTCGGCAATGTCAGCACCGTTGTAACCGCTCGGCGTTCTGAAAACGCTGAGTTTGCCGTTCTTTGAATACTTGTAGATCGTGTTTGCGTTCGGATCGCTAAAGAGCAAACCGTCACCGACCCAAACGGGACCTTCGGTGAATTTGAAGCCTTCGGCGAGTTTGAAAACCTTTGGGTTTGGTCCGACGATGTTGTTGAACGCTTCGTCTTTGCGATCGACCTCGACATTGACCTCGCTGGGTGTGATAGCAAGCGGGCCGGTTTCGCCTTTGAAAAATTCGAGTTTCGCTTTGCGAACCCAGATGAAATTGGTCGGGGGATTTGAGATCGGGCCATTGATGCCAAATATAGCAAGCTGGATCTTCTGCCCCGGCTTTACGTCGCGGCCAATGATGAGACGATTCGGCGCGTTCCAACCCGCGATGACGGAGCCGCCATTTTGACCGAGATAACGCGCTATTTCACCGTTTACCCAAACTTCGGCGTAATCGTCGATAGCGGTTTCAAAAACAACGGTCGAGCCGGCTGTTTGTAATCCGTTAACGCTTGCCGGGATCGTTATCGTGATGCGATACCAATTAAACGAAAGCCGACCGTTGCCGCGTCGTTTCGCAAGGTCATTTGCCGCAACGGTTTCCCAAGCGGAATCGTCAAAATCCGCACCGCCCGCATGAGGCGTGTAATCATAAGTCGAAACCGATGGCCCGCTCGGCTGATTGTCGGCACCGGCGGAGTTGAAATCGGTCTCGACGATGCGTGTGTCGCTGTATTTCCATTGGCCGTTGACGGCCTTAGCTCCTTCGATCGTAGCAAGATCGATTGACGCCGAGGGATTGCCGTTCGGCAAGTCCTGTGCAATCAAACGAGCCACTAGAAGTGTTGTAAATATTAGTGCGTTAATAACTTTCATAATGCTTATGCTCCAAATGGACTTTTTTAACGCAGAGGCCGCCGAGAACGCAGAGTTGTATGAAATAGTACTTTTGGTCTCCTAGTGTCTTGCGACCTTTTGCGTCAATTTTGTTAGCGAACTTTTACGACGTAATACAAGAATGCGCCGTCAACTTTTTTGAACCAATGCGGCGTACCTTTTGGGACAATTACGACATCGCCTTTTTTAAGTTCGTGCGTCTCGCCGCCGTCTATCATCGAGCCGCGAAATTCATTAGCAGCGACCATTTTCGGATCGACCGACTTTCCACCCGTTACAAAAGTGGCAGTGCCGTCAAGGACATAGATAATGTCGGTGTCGAGTTCGTGGACCTCGCTCATGCCCGGCTTTTCGCGGCGGCTGGCGTGAACCATATAGTTCTCGCCGTTCGAGCCGTCCTCAAGCACGGCGCCCTTTGCAAATGCGTCCGACACTGTTTTGCTGTCAAAGAAGGAAACTGGAAGCAGCTTCGATGTCGTCAAGGCTTCGGCACCGGCAATTGCAAGTTCCTCGTCCTGCACTGCCGACATCGCGCCCGAAACACCGACTCCGCCGACAAGCTGGCCGTCGATCATGATCGGCACGCCGCCCTGCAGCGGCGTGAAATCGGGCAGCGCGACCATCGCCGTGCGGCCGTTCTTGATAACGTCCTCAAAGAATTTGGTCGGCCGTTTGAACATAACAGCGGTCTTTGCCTTGCCGACGGATATGTTGGCACCGGCTGAGAACGTGCCGTCGAGACGTTCGAGAGCGACAAGATTTCCGCCCTCGTCAACGACGGCAATCACTCCGCCGGGAGCGTTGTTCCTGCGGGCGTAGTCCTTTGCCGCCGCGATAACAGTTCGCGCTCCGTCAAGCGTGATCGAACGCCGCTCAACAGTTTGAGCGTTCGCCGCCGGCAATGCTGAAAAGATTGACAAAATAATAAATACGATTTTTGAAAGATTGCGGATCATAATTTTCCTTTTAAGAAAGAGTAATGGCCGGGCCGAAGCCCGGCCGTGATAGTTAAGTGTTAGTTAGCTGTGATCGTGACGCGAAAAACGTCTTTTGTTTCCGGGTATGTGTTGTTATCGTGGACGAGGTTTACAACTCCGTTTTCGTCAGCGCCGATGTTCTTCATTTTCTGACGCGGCGCCTGCTCGTCACCGATTCCGGGAGCCTGATTGACTTCCGTTCCGGCATCCCACAGTTCCAATTTGCCGGTAATGTCGCCGGTCAACGGCACACCGTGAGCGTCAAAAAGAGCGATGGCTTTTGCCGGAGCGTAAAAAAGATCGTTCGACTGGCCGTACATCATTATCAGGTTGAGTTTTTGTCCCTGAACGGCATTAAAGCTGAATTCGTAAACGCCTCCGGGAAGCAGCGGGCTGGGCATGTCTGCACCAACGGGTGTGTTGAATGCTCCGAACTCGCCCTTTAGTTTCTCTGACATGACCCAATTCAAAAGCGTGTCCGGGCTGCCGTCCTCAGCCTGTGATTCGAGCCCGGCCGAGCTTTTCTTGCCAACGGTGAACAGGTCGAGGTTCGACGCGGTAACCGCATACATGCCCGGCGATAGAGCGAAGGGATACTTCGACCCGTCGGTTGTAGCAACGCCTGCCTTGTCCGAGATGTTCTCGATGCGGACTTTGAATACAGCTTTCTTGCCTTTGGCATAAGCGGTGGCGCTAAATTGCGTTCCCACAATGAGAGCCAGCATTAGGGCGGCACCGGCCATGAACTTGTGTTTTGACATAGTAATTATCTCCATAAAATTTGTTTTTTAGTTGTCGCTGCCACCCAGAAGCGGCTCGCGTTTCAGTGTGGATAAACCCGCTTGCAGACGAGGATATTCCAGAAAAAATTTTGCGGAATACTTTTTAAGTCTGATGGAATTTATTGAGCGATGAATGAAGTTGTGCAGGAACAATGTGGAAATGGTGACGAGCTGTTGTGCGAGCTTATTAGCGAGATCCTCCGTGGCTGCGAAACGATCTCAAGGCTCGATGATGACGACTATCGCGAAACAACAAACGGCAGCAGCGTCGGAGCACAGTTCAGGCACAATCTTGATTTTGTTTCAAACCTTCTTAAAGGCATCGAAACCGGCCGCATAGACCATGCAGCACGCGAGCGTGATCCGTTTGTTGAAGTTGACCGTGAATATGCGATCGGCCGTTTTGAAAATCTGATAATAAAACTCAGGCAACTGGACGGGCGCATGCTTGGCAAAAGCGTGCTTGTTCGTTCCGAGATAGACACATCAAACTGGCTGCCGTCGAGCATTGCCCGCGAGGTCGAATTCACGCACAGCCATACTGTTCATCATCATGCTCTTATCGCGGAAAAACTTTTATCCCTTGGCGTGATGCCGCCTGAGAATCTCGGCGTCGCGCCGTCAACACTAAATTACTGGGCGGCTAAACCCGCGTAACAAATATATGTCAAAAGTAAATTTATTCAGTTGGACATGCCGCATAGTCGTGGCGATCATTTTGTTTCAAACACTTTTCTTCAAATTCACGGGCGCCGAAGAGTCGAAGTATATCTT
>CAZUEI010000030.1:0-12706 GCA_964618985.1 uncultured Chloracidobacterium sp. | reverse complement strand
GCAATGCTCAATGTTTGCAGGCCTTTCATCAGGAACGGATGCTCGCCGTTTTTACCAGATAGTCCGTTTGTGCGGTATTCTTTGACCGTTTGTAATTTATTAAATTCATCTTCGCCGAGGCTTTCGAGGCCGAGATCGTTGACCCGCAAGGCAAAACCTAACAACAGGAATATACCAAGAGCAACGGGTGCTACTCTGCTCCTTGCAAAATACAAACTGTCGGAAAATTTTTCCGGTCGTATGCCGGCGGTTGTTGGCGGAATGATCTGGACTGACAAATCTTTATATTCTCCGGGAATTTGCGAGCGGCGAATTTTCGTGCTTAACAAGATTCCAAAACTGAATTTGAAGATTATCCGATTGCCAGATGCTCTGTCAAAATAGTGCAAATCGTTTTGCTGTCGTATTATAATTTTGAGACAAAATGGAAGTATGAATGAGAGGAAAATATCTTGAAACTGAGGCTAATTGCGGGAGCATTATTGGGGATTTGGCTTTCGCTGATATTGTTCGGCAAGGGCGGATTTATTCATCTTTTTTTGTTGAGCGCTATCGGAGTTGCTTTTGTTGATGTCGTTGGCGTTTATCGCAGTCGGATGAAAGTGTAAATTATATTTCACGTTTCTTTAATTTTCTGCATCAAAAACTACAATCAGGCAGAGTTCCGCCATCATAGCAACCGAATATTTAGAGCTTATGAATTTATCCAGAGATGCTTATGCGAAGAAAAACGTCTGCCGTTTTACGGCTGTATTTTTGGCATTTTGGATATTGATCGCGGCACAGCATTCTCCGGCGCAGGAGGTCAATTCATTGCCGCCAGCAGACGAGCTATCCTCGGATAATATTGGCGACACCGAATCAAAAAGTGAACCAGATATAAATTCTGCTTTTCGTGTCGAAAAAGTCCGCGTCGACGGCGGAGCCGAACTGCTGACGATCTTTGCACGGCCTCAACACACTAACAATTCCGAAATGCCGCTTCTCAGTGTGCTTCGTGACACGCTCGGCGATGCAGATCCGGAAAATGACCGGCTGCGATACGTCTGGAATCTGACTTATACAAAAGCTTCCTTTAGACAAAAACTCGCAGCGTTTGTTCCCTTCCTTTATACAAGAACCGTTAATAAGAAAACGGTCGGAACGTCTCCTCCGCCGCCTATCCTGGATATGACTCCGAACGACAACGGTCCGTGGAGCAAGATCTTTCGTATAGTCTTTAGAAGGATAGTGCTTGCCAAGACGAGCGCCGCGGTAAGAGCGCCGATTCTTCAATACCAGCAAAACAAAGCTGATTACCGGCGAACTGCGGTTGCCAAATCCCTCGCCGTTTTATCTTCATATCAACCCGTACAACGCGAAACTCTCTTGAGCAGGGCGGAATTAAAGGATATTCAGGCCCGTCTTTGGCTCACTGATAAGACCTTTGGATGGCACATGCAGAGCGAGTATCTGACGAGAGTCTTTGATAAAGAGCTCACAAAAACCAGAGACGTTCGCAACCAGAATTGGGAACTGCTTCGTCAATATTCAGAACGGCAAGGTTTGTATTTCGACCCGCTGAAAATGCCTGACGGCAGCACCCGCCACGTGATCGTTTGGGCAGACGAGGCCGATATTGAAGCAAATGCAGATAAGAAGTTCGACGGACGGTTCCTGAACATAAAAACCCCGTGGGACGATCGAAAACTGTTGAATTGGATAGGCTACTCGCAGGTCAAGTGGTTTGATGATGCAGATCGCCAGGTCACGTCCGTTACGCCGAACGCAAGATCTAAGACGATGATCCCGCTTGCAGTTTACGGCCTCGACTTCCCAAAGATTCCAACGCTTTTGGTCGATTTTCGCGACAGCGGCAACGTAAAACGGCGAGAGTTGTCCAGGAGGGTTCTTCAGGACGTTACGAGCAATGTTTTGCAGCTCGGCCAGTTCAGCAGTTTGCCGTTCTTTTTTGGACGATACAGTTACGACTACCTCACAGGTAAACGCGGAATGGACATAAACCAGAGTTCGCGTTTGCGATCGTATGCTCAATTGAAGCTTTTGCTTTCGCTTGATTCCCGACTGGATAAGGATCTTAAGGACGAGATCGCGAACCGGTTGAATTATGCAACATTAAACCCCTTGGAAAATGACGTTGAGGCCGAGGCAAAATTGGCACGCGGCCAGTATGAAAACCTGATAGCTTATGCAAAACGTCCCAACGGTTTGTCAAAGAAGATCGATAACGCCCGACGGCAGGAAATGGTCAGGCTCGTTCATAGCGGTAAAGAGCGAATGTTATTTTCACTTGCTCATTTCTTTTCATTCGGGTTATACACGCATCGCGAAAAATCAACACCTGAGCTTTTAGCTCTAATGGATATTCGCCGCCAACTCGATCATCACGAGCGATTCTTGCGCGAAGTTGCCCTTAACTCGGCCAAACCTGAGATCGACAGCGATGTTGAGTCGCTCAAACGCTCGCTTGAGTTTGTTTCCCAAAACGGCGCTGCCGCAAAGAAAAAAACCACCCGAGCATTGGCGAGAATATTTTCTATCACGGATAACGAAGAGATGCGCAGCTTGTCCCTCGCAGGCCTTTACCGCATCAATAACTCTGAAGCCAAAAAACAGCTTCTCGCTATTTACGACAATTCAAATAATATCGAAAAATGGCGCAGCCTCTGCGCTCATTATCTGAAAATGGCTCTCGAAGAAGGCCAGCAAATTTCCACTCGTGATGCACGAACCATTGCCGGAATCGAGGCGAATTGATCAGGATTTTTGTCCAGTATTCAATCATTGATGTGTTTCCGATCTAAAGCTTTCAAAACCTTACTTATAGCTGTTTTCATCGCTGGCTTAGCTGGCACAGCTTTTTCGCAAGGCGTAAAACGCGTTGTGATCATCAAGATCGATGGGCTTCCGGGATATTACGTCGACCGTTTTGTAAAACAGCGAGATCCAAATACAAGCAGATCTATTTTGCCGTGGTTCGAAGAAGTTTTTTACAAAAACGGCACCCGAGTTTCAAATTTTTATACTCGCGGAATGAGTCTTTCGGGGCCTTCCTGGGGACAGCTCGATACCGGGCAGCATTTGCAGATAAAAGGCAACGTCGAATACGACCGCTACACGCTGCATGCTTATGATTACCTGAACTTTTTTCCTTATTACAAGGATTATGGCTTGAGCAAGAAAGTGGATATGCCTGCGCCGGAAGTGATGGATCAATTAAAAATTCCGCTGCTTTGCGACGCATTCCCGTTTGATAATCGATATACAAGCCCGCAGCTTTACCAACGGGGAAATGACTGGGCCTTGCTCGCAGGCGGCTTTTTAAAACTCTATCCCGGAAGCGCGTCCGATTTTATCGACGAATGGACGATGGGTTTGAATTTGCGAGGCATGACCGTCGATCAGGCGGCGCGAGACATAGCCGGAAAGCTCGAAAAAAGGCCTGGGATAGATTATTTCGACTATTACGATACGGCATTCGACCATGTCTCTCATCACAATGACGACGACGCTTCGCGGCTTGTCGAGCTTAAGCAATTGGACCGCGTCATCGGTACGATCTGGGTCGCCATTCAATCCTCATCTCGGGCAGATGAGACGGCGCTTGTTTTGGTCTCAGATCATGGCTTCAATTCTCAGGAAAACGTTAAAAGCCAGGGGTTTAATCTTGTCAGGCTGCTCACAAGTGCTGCCGGCGGCGGGCATCATGTCATTACAAAACGCCGTTTAATGCTGGATTATTCCTTGAAAGGACTTTACCCACTAACGCCATTGATACGAACCGTCTCAGATGAATCATTTTATCTGAAAGGCCAAAGCGACCCTTATCCGACCGCTTTGCTTGATTTTGACGGCAACGAGCGTTCATCAATCCAACTGCGCAACAGCGATCTGAATGTGATGCACATTCTCCTGCAGCAGCTTCAGACAAATGACCTCTCGCCAGATCTGAAAGCTGCGGCGACTAACACAATATTTCAGATCATCGGAAAATACGCGAAAAGTTGGCAGGAAACTGTCGATCAAATGGATGAGGAACTTGGTGCTTTGCACCGCTGGATCGAAGCGCAGCAAAAGATCCTCCCGACGCTTCGGATGAAAACCAATCATGACCGCGCGCCAGCACTGCGCGGCCTGACAGAAAAAAATCGCCGCATGGCTGCGCAGACAAATATAGCAATTGAGACTGAGGCCGATTATCGCAAATACCTTTCCACGATGCGCAACCTACTCAGCCTTAAGCGGGAGACATTTGATGCACGAACGGTAAAGATCGAAGACCTTATTGCCTTGGGAGCAATGGGCGACCCGAACACGCTTTATCAGTTGCAAAATTATGTAGTCGGAACTTCCCCAAACGGGCTGGCACTCGATACGGCCAAACACCTCGATCTCGATAAAAGTTTTACGCGGGTAAATTATTTTGATCTGCTTCACAACCAAAAGGTGCGTAATAATGTTCAGCCCGAATTATCAAATCGCCCGATAGATTTTGTTGCTATTCGCGTGCCTGCCGAAACTGTGTCCGATCTGCTGCCGCCTGATTCGGAAGTAAATGAAGATCCTATATGGCTTTACGCCGGTGAGGATAAACAGGCGTTGATATTGTCACGGAACGATGCATCCCGGGGCCTTCTGTTACGCTACCTGCCTGTAAGTGGGCTTCACGAAGACATGAACGGAAGGATCACGTTCCAGATTAGAGAATCGGGCAATGGTTTTCCGCTTAAGATCTTTGAAGATAAACAACTAGAAATTCATGAAAACAACAGGGCAAAATGGCTCAGTGACTGGCACACCGAGATAGAATGGCTGCGAGCAACTCACAAAACAACTTATTCAAATGCGATCATCGGCCTGAATGAGCAGCTTGACCGTCACCCACTTTCGAACGGTGACGAGAGCGGGCTTTCGACTGATGAAAAGCTGATCGCCCGGTTTCGCCAGCGCCAGCGCCATTTGACCGAATCCGACATGTTGATACTCGCAAACAACCATTGGAATTTCGACGTTCGCGGCTTTAATCCCGGCGGCAATCACGGGTCATTTTTTCGTGTTTCAACCAACTCGACATTCATGATCGCAGGCGGATCAAAGACGGGCATTCCGCGCGCTTTTACGGTCGAAGAACCTTATGATGGCATGAGCTTTACTCCGACGATTTTACGATTAATGGGAAAAATCGACAACGAGAACCGGCCTCTCCCCGAACTTTACGAACGCGGATTCCGAAAATTTCCCGGCCGCGTGATCCGAGAGGTAATCGGAAAATAGCTAATCGCGGTCTTTGGACAGGCGTTTTGCCCCACCGGCCGCACCCCGCCAAAATAAGATGATCACGCCGACGAGATTACCGCAGAGACTTGTACATCGTCGAACCAGCGCCAGCGCCACGCCGACTCCGGCACCATATTTGAGCGTTTGAAGAATGAGCTCATTGCCGCCCTCGTAAACCCCCATGTTTGCCGGGATAAATCCGTAAGTGAGGTTGACGACCTTGGTCAATGACTCGATGATGAATGCCTTTGTGAAAGTCGGATCGTCGCCAAGGAAAGTCATTGCAAAAAATACTTCGGTCACGCTCACCATTTGAACGCACAGTGAGATGCCAAACACAGTAAAGAAATCGAGCGGACGGTTGTGATAGAACTGAAAAACATTGTTCTCGACATTGAGAATACTCTCGCGTTTACGCACGAGGAATTTCGGGGCAATATTGCGTTTGGCCAAAAAGTCGATGGTGTGCGTCAATGGCGTGATGCGAAAAAGTATTGCCATAGCAAAAACAGCGAACGCCACGACCATCGCTATCACGATAATGAGCAATATTTCGCTCATCGTTGAGCCGCTACTGCCAAATGTCACTAGGAGGACCACGACACCACTCAAAACAAGGGCAATTACCGAAGTGTAATAAAGAATGTTGTCGATAATGACCGCCGATGCGCCATAAGTCAACGGCAGGTGTTTCTTCATCAGCATTACTTTGGTCGCATCGCCCAAATATGGCCCGGTAAAGGCCGAGAACAAAGTGACCGCCTCGCCACCGAATCTTGCAGCGACCGCGGAGCGGTATTTGAAGGTCCGGCGTTCCGGTGCGACCGCACGATACATGCTTGCGGCCCGCAAAAAATGCCTTGTTATATTAAGCGAAATAAGCAGCAAGAAACCCCAACCGACACCAAGTAATGCCTTTGAGATCGTTTCACGATTTGAATAAACCAACACAATAACAACCGCCAGTCCCACGGCAAAAGCTGTAATATGCAGCAGAAAAAAAAATGTCTTGCGGCTGCTATGTTGTTTTTCGGCTGTTTCGTTCACTGGCGAGTCGGTTTCTACGAGGTTCTCAGATTGCATAAAACGCTGAAAAATACTTCAATCAGTTTGTATAAGTATATCCAGTTTTGAAAGGTAAACATAATGCGTCGGAAAATCGTTCTGCTGTCTGGTTGAGATCTAAAAAATGCTGCTTGTAATCGATAATTACGACTCGTTCACTTACAACCTCGTGCAATACCTGGGCGAGCTAGGTTCGGAGATACTGGTTGTTCGCAATGACGAGGTGACTATTGACAAGATCGAAAAAGACATCAGGCCGGAGCGCATTCTTATCTCGCCGGGGCCGGGAACACCTGATTCAGCAGGAATTTCGATGGCGGTGATCGAGCGTTTTGCTGATAAACTACCGATCATTGGCGTTTGTCTTGGGCATCAGGCGATCGGACAGCATTTTGGCGGCAAAGTTGTCCGGGCAACGGAGCCTGTTCACGGCAAGCCTGTTATCATCGATCACGACGGCAAGACCATCTTTCAAGGCCTGCCGAACAGCTTCGCGGCAGGACGCTATCATTCGCTGATCGTTGACGGGGAGAGTTTGCCCGATTGTCTCGAAATATCGGCACGATCGCCTAATGGGCTCATTATGGGCCTGCGTCATAAAACAAGAAGGATAGAAGGCGTGCAGTTTCACCCTGAATCGATACTGACCGAGCACGGCAGAAAGTTATTGCAAAACTTCGTGTGTCTTTGAGATAGTAGATATAGAGAGTTCCGTGCTCTCACGTTGCTCTTGCGTTACTTTCCCGCTTCGTATTATGCCCGCAAACAAATCAGACTGGCTGCTGTCCGCGCCGCTTTCCGCAACCAATATCAAAGCCGAAACGCCGCTTTTCCCATATCTCGCGCGGCTTCTTCGCGGCGAGGACCTGTCGGAGGAAGATGCAGCAAAGTTTTTCCGAACGATGACTGATCCCGCTGTTGGGTCGATCCAGATCGCGGCTGCTCTAGCGGCGTTGACGACAAAAGGCGAGACTTTTGAAGAGCTTGCAGGTATGGCCGGCGTTGCTCGCTCGCTTGCAGTCAGGATCAAATCGCAAAAGAAAATGATCGACATTGCGGGAACTGGCTCGTCATCGGCAAAAACGTTCAATGTGTCAACAGCGGCCGCATTCGTTGCTGCCGGGGCGGGTCTGACCGTCGCGAAGCAATGCAATCGGGCTGTTACCAGCAAGACCGGAAGCGCGGACGTGCTCGCCGAGCTTGGCGTAAAGCCTGCCGTCGGCGAAGCAGTTGCACATGCTAGCCTCAGCGGAGTCGGATTGAGCTTTCTTTTAGCTCCAAAATTTCATCCTGAGCTGCGGCGCGTCGCCGACGTTCGCGGCAGACTCGGCATTCGTACATGCCTGAACGTGCTCGGCCTCTTATCGAATCCTGCCAACGTTTCTTCACAGTTAATAGGTGTGTGGCACAAATCTCTGGTCGAGCCTGTCTCGATGGCCCTCGCATTGTTGAAAGCCGAAAACGCGTGGGTCGTGCACGGTTTTGACGGCCTTGATGAAGTGTCGCTTTCAGGAAAGACATTAGTTGGTGAAGTAAAAAATGGCCAGGCCCGCGCGATTACGATCTCTCCGACGGATTTCGGCTTAAAGGCCTGCCCGATCAAGCAATTGAAAACAAATTCCCCAAAAGAAAGCGCCGCGATCATTCGCGACGTGCTTGCAAGCCGACGACGTGATGAGGCTCGGTCATTAATCGTACTAAATGCCGCCGCCGCTCTCGTGATCGGCGGGGTCGCCAAAGACCCGATGCAAGCTGCACGCCTCGCCGAACAAAGCATCGACAGCGGCATGGCGCAGAACAAGCTCGACCGCCTTGTCCAGATTACAAATAAGAAATAGTTCGTCGTACACGGTTGGTTGTTCGTGGCCGATAATTGATAATTAACGACAATGTTGTCGTTATTTGCATCGATTTATGGCAAAATCGCAAACCTGCGGAATCGACTTTACGATCGCGGCATCTTAGAGATCTTCGATCTCGGCGCACGAACCATCAGCGTTGGAAATATCACTGCCGGAGGAACGGGAAAAACGCCGCTTGTCGCGTATGTTGCCGAGCTTTTAGCAGCCCGTGGAGAGAAAGTTTGCATTTTGACACGCGGCTATGGCCGCAAAAACGCTAAAAAGCGTGTTTTGGTGTCCGATAGTAAGCAGATCCTGACGTCACCGGAGGAAGCGGGCGACGAGCCGTTTGAATTGGCACAAAAGTTACTTGGGAAAGCGATTGTGATCGCCGATGCTGACCGTGTTTTGGCTGCTGAATGGGCAAAGCGAAAATTTGACATAACGGCGTTTGTTTTGGATGACGGCTTTCAGCACCGTAAGGTCCGGCGTGATGTCGATATTGTCTGCATAGACGCGACGGATCCGTTTGGCAGCGGCAAAATGCTCCCGGCCGGCCGCTTGCGTGAACCTATCCACAATCTAAAACGAGCGGATATCGTCGTGATATCTCGTGTAAATTTGGCCGGAGAGATTTCAAATTTGAAATTTGAAATTTCAGATCTGAATGTGGATGCCGCAATATTCTCGACAAGAACTGAGATCGCCCAGGTCGTTGCTTTAGAAGAATTTTGCGCAAGAGCGCAAAAATCGCAAGACGATCCCATCACCGTAAATAAGAGTTCCGAATCGAACAATCTCTGGTTGAAAACAAGCCCGGCTTTTGCATTTTGCGGCATCGGCAATCCGGAAAATTTTTTTGGGCAGTTGAGGCAGGATAATTTTTCTATCACTGCAACCGAGACATTCCGCGATCACCATATCTACACGCAGCGAGACATTGTAGATATTGAAAAACTAACTCGTGAGAGCGGTGCCGAAATTCTCCTGACCACGGCAAAAGACGGTGTGAAATTATCAAATCTGAAATTTGAAATCCCCTGCTTTGTGGTTGAGATAAAAATGAATATTGACGATGCGGAAACTTTTAGGGCGATGCTTTAGCGTTTCTTTGGCGGCGGTTCTTTTTTATCGCCCCAGTAGAAGAAACGCACGACAAGCACATAGACCAAAATACTCAGGAACAACAAAATAAAAAAGAACCCGATCAGCTTGGCAAGTGACATTTCAGGCTGTCTCCTCGGCAGGTGATTCTGATTTTCCAATCCAGCCGGAAACAAGACTGTTATGGCCCTGATGGTCAAGTATGTGGCGGTAAATTACTGTGGCGACGGCGACAATAGGGATCGAGAGAAAAACGCCCGGAATGCCCGCAACCTGTTCGCCGGCGAGAACAGCAAGGATGATCGCCAGCGGGTGGAGGTGAATGCCTCCACGCACAATTCGCGGGTATGTCACATAATCGTGGATCAGCCGCAAGACGATAAGAAAGATAGCAACATACAGAGCTTTCCAAGGCTCATCAGACGCGGCAGCCGTTAAGACAACGATGATACCTATCGTCAAAGGGCCGAGCAACGGAACGAATTCAAAGATGCCGGCCAGTATTCCCAGAAGCAAAGTGTATTTCAAACCTACGAAGTAAAAACCAACTGTGCAGATCGTGGCAATAAGAAAACATGAGATGATCTGTGCTCGTGTATAAGCAGCGAGCGTTTTGTTTACATCTTCCAGCACAGACTCAGCCCGGAAACGCAGGCTGCCGGCCGGGAACATTCTGAGAACTGCCAGCCGAAACAGATTTACGTCTTTCAAAAAGAAAAATGAGAGTATAGGCACGAGGAAAAACCACGGCAGATAAGTGACCGAGATCAGGACAAAATTCCCAACCCATGCGGTAATCTCACTACCGAGATCGGTGACTTTTTTGTTCAGTTCGGCCTGGACCTCGTCCGGCACTCTGAGGCGGTCAAAACGGCGATTGATCTCATTTGTACGTGCCCTGATCGCCTGGGCATATGTCGGCAAATTTGCACCGAATTCTTTAGCCTGTTCGACAACTTTCGGCGCGATATAAGAGATTGCTCCGCCGAGGATCATAAACACGAAAATATAAGATATGACAATTGCGAGCCACCGCGGCATCCATTTGTCCAGATTCCGTTCCTTGAAAGGCAGCCGGATGACCCTGACCAGCGGATCGATCAAATAGGCCACAAAAACTGACAAAATGATCAGAAAAATAAGAGGGGTAATAGAAACAACGATGTTCTCGACTGAACCGGCAATAAAGAGAATGATCAGCGTAATAACAACGACCCGCACAATAGATCGGACGGACGGCGACGACGAGTCGAGAATAACCCGGTTAGCCGGAGGTTTATTATCGAGAGGTGTTTTTGTTATTTCAGATGGTTCTGTTTTAGGCGGTTGATTTTCAGCCATTATTTCACCACTATACGCTTATTTGTTTGAATTTGCTTTCACATTTGCACCTTCGACAAACGGTTCGGAATAGTTCTCGACAGAAAAGCGATCGTAAAGAAGAGCAAGATTATCTGGGGGAACCTGATAATTCGAACCGATGATAACAGCCCTATCTTCGTCGGTCTTAACGCGACGGTTTGTATCAACTGTTTGCAGTTTTATTACACTTACATCCTCGGCATCAATAATTCCGCCGTCCTTGCGCCGCACAACGTAAATAAAAACGAATCCTGCGGTTCGCATTGCGTCGAGTTCTTTGTCGAAAGTAGTTTTTTTATTTGCAATGTTTATTTGCGTTGGCGTCTCCTTGCCCGAACGCAAAACGCCCTCGTTTGCTCCGCAACCTGTTCCAAATACAGCAAGAAACACTATAAGCGATAAGGGGATCGCAAGCTTTTTGGCTCTACTCATTTTCCTCATCGATATTTGCATCAAGGTTTGCTGAGTCACTACCTTCTTCCTTGTCGAGCACCTCTGTCTCGTCCGGTGTTTCAGGTTCGTCTTCGGTTGCTTCATTGGGCGGTTCACCCTTAACCTCACGAATTTTTAGGAGTCGTGCCTCATCGTCCTCGTAAATAGTCTCGACCCAACCGCTCTCCAATGCCTTTGCGATCATGTCGATGTTTTCTTTTGCATCGGCAAATATGTAATTCGCGCCGAAACGCTCGCGTATCTTGGGCGCAGGATCCTCTGTTTTGCCTTCGGTCAGGTCCTTAAGAAGCGTATAAAGGTCGTGGTCGGCCGAGTAGAGATAATTAGGGTCGAGGCCGTAAACGTAAGTGTGATCGGTGTCAAAAAAGAACAGTTTTGGGAAATCGTCCCAGGTGCAGTTAAATATTCTCTCGCCTTTTGGGATATTTTGCTCGCCGGTTTCTTCGTCGAGTGAGGTGGCCCATTCCATTGCGCGGCGGTATTTGTCGGCTGGCTCGTTACTGGTGATATTGTCGATCATTCCCGGAGCTTCGATGCCCCAGTTGTGAAGGCCGATGAGGTTATACATCCAAAAAACGGATAGCGCGATGCCAAGCACCCAGACAGAGGCCTGGCGAGCCGCGGTCAGCCATTCCTGTCGCTCTGTCGGTTTTTCGACGTCGAAATACTGATCAATGTCACGCAGGAATTCGTCGGGCAGTTCGGCCACTTGCTTTTCTTTGAAGGCTGTCCAGGCAAATGCCGCAAAGAGAATGGCAAATGGCGGGAAATACTCGGCGAAACGTTTTGAGCGAAATTGCGAAGCCAGCAAAATCGTTGTAAACGCCAGGAAAAAAGCGGCTTTTTCGGGCAGTTTGCCGCCACGCGGCACAAAAAAGATGTAGCCCAGCAGCATCGCCAGCAGTGCGATCGGAAAACCCATCAGCAATTCCTGCCCGGTGTAGGCATACCATTCGCCGCCTACAGCTACGACAAAATCGCCGCCGATCTTAAATTTCTCGGTAAAGTGCTCGACAAAAAGGTAAATGTTATTCGGAAAATACGGGTTGATGATGTTTCCGAGGACCATGCCGCCGGTCGTGTATGCAAGCGGACGCCATTCGAATATTCGCTCGTTCCAGGCGATTATGACCGTCCAGATGATCGCCGCGAGCCAGAGCAGCGGAAACAGGCTGTACGTCCACACAAACGCGAACATCAACGGCAGCAGCCACACGTATTTCCGTTGAAAAAGCAGATGGATTCCGAGCACCGAGATAATGATGGTCAGTGGCGGAGCCTTTGCCATGTTCATCCGGTAAAAAAAGGCGTTCGAGCAGGTCATGATAGCCGCTAGCCAGATCAATTGGTGCCGAACGCCGTAGCGATACAGCATCCAATAAACCGAAAAAATGGCGAGCGTCGAAAATACGACCGTCGCGACCTTGGCGGCCGTAACAGGCTCAAAGAACCACAAAAACGGTATCTGCAAAAGGTGAAACAGGAAGTGATGGTCGGCGTAAAGCGTTGGGCTCAGCACGGTCAGCGGCAGCCATTCAAACGTCGGCAGCCATTTGCCCTGCTTAAAATTCTCCCACAGCAGCGAGGACCATTTGATGTGATAA
>CAZUEI010000029.1:0-12812 GCA_964618985.1 uncultured Chloracidobacterium sp. | reverse complement strand
GCTCCTTTGATCGAACCGTTGTAGGTTCCCGAGTTAGCACCTGCGCGAAACCTCACATTCACCTTTGACTGTCCTGAAATAGCGATCGAGCTGAAGGTAATAATCACGAAAACTGCACAAACGCCAAAAAACGATCTTGATCTCATAAGTCTCCTTGCAGCGCAGCAACCAAAAGACTGGCCACTTTTGGAAATTGGATTTGAATTTGAATTCATCTTGAAATAATAAAATGAGAAAGAAGGCGCTTATCAACGAATAGTCAATAAGCGCCGCGAGTTGTGAAGTTCGAGAACATTTTCTCGGAACTATAATGAAGCCCAGAAATGCATCTCAAACTTCTAAACTGGTTTCTACTGACACTTTGGATGCGTTTCAATGTCGGTGACCGATCCGTAGCGGCCGTCCCAAGTTCCAACTTGAATGCATTGTCCAGTGCGGCCGTTCCACCAGATCGTATAGCTGGTCGAGCCGCTCTTAAACCCGTCAACATTTCGGAACCCACGTGACTCCATTTCAGATTCACCTGATGACGCCCTCGCTCCTTCCAGATCGGCAACGTGGACATGCGGGCGATACCCTCCCCTACCGGTCGAGTGCGAGGTTTCTCGATTACGCTGGGCAACTCCTACGCCGTAGCCCTGACCATAATCTTTTGTATTCGAATAATTGTGATAGGCGTTGTTATAAAGGCCATCCCTATATCCGCGTTCATACTCGGCTTCTGCGTTTGTATCGGAAGAATGCTTGCCGTCTTCATGATGGTGTGCTTTATGGGCGAGCGCAATTGCTCCGATTATCGCAGCGGCGGCACCAACACCAACAGCGGTTTTGGCCCCACCACTCATTCCTGAATCGGCCTTTTGATTGCAATCAAACGGTTCGGTATCGACGATTGACTTGAACTCGTTGTTCTTGGCCCGAATGACCACGCATTTCTTCGAACTAGAACTCCACCAATAGCTATACATATCACTACCGGAGCGATCCGAATGTGTTAACACATAACCGCGTTGCTCCAGCGCATTCTGCCCGGAACTGCCATTGGTTCCGACAAGGTCTTGCAGTTTGTTTGATTGCCCCAGTCCTGCCGCAGCAAGCACCATAACAAGGATTATTAATCCGAATATTTTTCTCATTTTCATAATTTTTCTCCCAAATCTCTGTGTACTTGAATTTTCTTCCCAGGTCAGCCGTGAAGGCCGAAGCCCTATTATCACCGTCATTAATAACATTTTGGATGGCTCGTAAGGGTCGTGACTGAGTCATATCGACCGTTCGCGACCGCGACCTGGACACACTGCCGACTCACGCCACGCCACCAGATCGCGTAGGTCGTGCGCGGTTCATTTATCGTATCCACGATCTTAAAACCTCGATTGCGCATTTGGGCGTCCCCCTCATATGTACGATAACCAACCAAGTCACTAACGTTGACCCGAAGGATGCTCGCCAGCCAACCGCCGCCGCCGCCGGGCAGTTGGGTTGCGCTGGATCGGGTAACCTCTATAAATGACGCCTCGTCGTTGTACCGGAGGTTAAATCTGCCGGCCCCGTACTCCTCACAGCGGCCTCCGCCGTAGCCAAGATTTCCCTCGTTTTCACAGAGCCGCACTCTGTAGCCGGTCTGAACAACAACCGAGGACGCCTCGTCATTCGGAAGATTTCCAAATTGACGTCCGCTATTTAGATACCTTCCAACTCCAAAGGACTGAGAGCGGCCGCGGAAATTGCTATCCGAATACACGGTAACGCCAGATTGTCCCAGACCGGGATTCGAGGATGTCGGATTGCCAGGCTCAACGCCAGTGCCTCCACCCCAAAGAACCTGCGATACCTCGACGTAGGAAACTCGATTATCCAAGCTGTAGGGCAAATTGTGCCGGCCCGGGCCAAACACTTGACAGATCCCCGAGCCATAGCCTGCTCCTTCGCCGTCGCATACTCTCACGCTGTATCCCACCGGCACGTCGAGGGACGAGGCTCGGTCATTCCTCAGGTTCCCTAATTGGCCGCGGTTGTTTAGATACCGGCCATCGTGAAAGATCTGCGACCTGCCGTTAAGGTCGTAATCTTCGTAAACGGTGACAACGCTGCCAGACGAACTTCCGGAGTCGTTGTTTCGTCCGCAATCAATTGCAGGCGCCGATACTATGGAGTCAAACCTTCCATTGACGGTTACAACCGAGATGCAAAGCCTCCGGGGGCCATTCCAATAATTCGACCATTTTCGGTCGCCTCCTCCTGAGTTGTTAATAAAAACAAATCCGCGAGATTCAAGTTCCATCTGTCCGGATGCGGCTCGCATACCGATCAATCCGCGAAGATCCGAAACCGGGTCTTGCGCAAACAAAGCAGAGGCAGCGACTATAAGGACCACGATCGTGCTAAATATTCGGTTTATTTTCAGTTCTTTATACATAACTAGTTCTTTCTCCTGTCAAAATATGTAATGCCTCACTCAACCAATATCAGGTCAAGGACATCTTTTCTTGCTCCAGGACTTATGGCCTCTGGCACAAGTGAATTGGCGGCCCAAGTTCTCGAGCTTATATGAGGTGTCTTCGACATCTCCCAAACTGAGAGCCAATCGGTAACGAATACCGGTCAATGAATCATCCTCAGTCACCTTTAAAGTGACAAAAACTATCGTCAAACTGCGTCCGCCGGTCTCGCCGAGGCTGAAAAACTCGTATATGGGTGCCGTTCCGAGGTCAACGCTTGCTTGTTCCAGAAAACTCTTAGCACAGTTTTGCAAGCCATCAGAACATTCACCTTTCGGCCGGAAATCCATCTTTTCCCAAAGGGACGGCTGCATAACCGCCTTGGAAAACTTCGCTTGAGAATAGGCCGGCAGTGCAAACGCAAAGGCGATAAGCGAAGATGCAAAAAGGCTAAAGCACAGTTTCTTCATAATAAGTTAGGCGGTAACGGCATCAAACGCTTCGATCTTCCACTGACCATTTTCCGAGGTCCAAAGTAAGCGCATGATCCCTCCTTGGCCATTTGAAAGTTTGAACTGGAACTTGGTAACGAAGTGTTTGCCGTAAAGCCGTGTCCGTCCGCTCGCGTCTCTGGTGGTCAATTCGGATGTCTTGTCCCTACAGACGAAATGGTTGTAATCGCCGTCAGTGATCATCGCAAGCGTATAAGATCGCTTTTGAAAATGCTCTACGGCCTTTATCCATGGATCAATCGGCGCAACAGCACGTATCGCATCCTCAACGGTTTTCGGTTTTTTTAATTCTTTATTAGCGGCCTTTAAGGTCTCAAGGAAAAGTGCCTTACTCCGCGTGTCAAGCATTTGGCGTAGTGACTGATCTTTGAGGTTAGAACAAAAGGTCAATCGTCTTTGGAGAAAAGACATTGCCGTGTCCACGTCTCTTTCGACAAGCCATGTGTTGAAAAACCGCTCAGCAGCAGCGGCGACTTGTGCCGCATCAGTAGCCCCCGCATCGGACTGAGCCGCAAATTGCATTGGAAGGTTCCCGGCCTGAGACCGCGTAAACTCAGCGACCAAGTCTGGAAACTCCGTGTCCCACCAATCGACCAAACCAAACCATCTGATTAGATGAGTCGGGTAGTTGCCTTTAGCGCGCACGTCAGAATTGGACGCGCTGAGATGTCCATTAAAAAGTGCGGCGGGAAATCTACTGGAGCGATAATCAACGTCGATATCAGCCCTGGTACCATCCGTTGCGATCGAAAACTGCATTGTCGGGGGCGAACCACCTTGACGGTAGTTGATCGGATAACCTTTGTGAAAAATTGTATTGTCTTTGCCGTGCTGAAACTCTTCACTGAGCTCTAATAATTCCCGGGCATTCGGCTTCAACCTGACATACATGCGAAATTGCTCGTCGCTGCCTTTTCCATCCTCTTTGCCTGAGATCTCTTCGATCGAGTCGATCAAGTCGATCGCACTTCCGAGCGGCCGGCCGTTCGGATGAGTAAGCCTTGAAAAAAGAAGTGCATTCGTGACTGCCGCAAACGTAGAGCGCCGAGACACCGGCATGGCGTCAAGCCGTTGCTGCGGTGTCATGGAACTGCCTTCCTTCTTATTCCTTCCGAGAGCCCAGGCATCGAACAGCCGCCGCGGCTTCGGTCTCATTTGTGAATACTGATTTGTTTTTTGCTGAGCAAAGATAGTGGGTGGAACTGAGCCAACAGTCAACAAGACTAGCATGGCCACTATCGCTTGGTAGCGCATTCGGTATGTTTTCATGATCGTCACCATACTAACCGCAAGCGAGGCCGCGGCTATTTCCTGGAACATTCTATTGCTTCGGATGCTCTATGTGGCTAATAAAGGTCTTGCCGTCTTTTTCGATGATGTGAACGCCGCCTTTTGACTCCGTGCCAACCCGATGCGCGAACTCCTTGAATCCATGAACAGCCTCTGTTCCCGTTTGGATAACAGCATGGCTGGAGACGTTGTAGAACTTCTTTGCCTCACCCTCGATCGTTATTGCAATTGTCTTTCCATTTTTTTCCACGTAGTGGATCGTCGCATCCGCAACTTTGACTGAAACTTGTCCAAACCAGTGAATACCTTTTATCGTGTCTTCCCCGGCGACCTCAACCGAACGTATGACCACGTGGGCACCTTTATGAACGGCGGTTTTTGACCAAATTTCAGCGGCTTTTATTCCGTGAGAGGTAGTGGATCTACTCCACTTAAAAGCCCTTACGGCACCATCCTTTGTCTTAACATAGACGACCTTTGCTTCAGCATCGACCTTCTCAATTGTTCCGACGACTGATTTGGTAGCATTGGCGGCCAAAGTCACGGAAGTACACCCAAACACCAATCCAACTAGAGCCAGGCAACGGCCCCAACCTGCAAATCTATTCAACATGAAATTCATTTTCCCTTTACCAATCTATTTAGACTCGAGGCCGCAGTCTCGCAAGTTCTCCAACTGCGGATAAAAACAGGCCGGCACATATTTTGGCCGGCCCTTAGGTTCCTTGTTGATCTGATTCCATCACCGAATAAGACCTACAAAGGACAACGAGCCTCGCTCCAGTATTCGTGTTGTCCGGGACAGGTAAACTGCTGGCCACGGGCACTAGTTCGTTCTGAAGGGTTCTCAACATCCCCGAAGCTCAAACCCGGCGACATCTGACTAACCGATCCGACGATGATGAGCTGCTCCCCCGCCTCACGATACCTTAATAGGTCAGTTTAAGTTTTGGAAATTGGAATAGGAATAGAGACTAACACTGATTTTTTATACGTAGTTATACTTATTTTCCCATGAGCTTCCGAATCGATTCTTTATGACGGATCGCAAATTTGAGGAGAGCATTTGTCCCGGTTATACCGATCTTTGCGCAGATATTATGCCGGTGCGTTTCCACCGTCCGGACCGTAACAAACAAGGATTCGGCAATCTCCCGGTTTGTCATTGATTCAGAGATTAGCTGTAGTATCTGCTTCTCAGTCTTAGTTAACAAAGTGATCGCGTTCAACGTTCCTGAGATCTCGGTTTCCTCTGGTGCATCAAACAAAAGATCACTCAGTGCTGGGCTAAGAAATGTCCTGCCGGATGCCACGGCGTTAATACATTCGATGATGTCTTCGAGGGCGGAATCCTTGAGAACATACCCTCGAACCCCGAGAGTCTTTAGTGACCGCAGGATCAACGCATCCTTGTGCATCGTCATGAATATCGCTTTTGTCTCGTCAGACTTTGACCCAAGTAATCGAGCAACCTCTATCCCATCCATTTCAGGCATATCAACATCCAATATGGCCAAATCCGGTTGTTCTTTTTCAATCAACGCAAGAGCGGCCACACCATTCTCAGCCTCTCCTACAATCGAAAGATTACGATGTTTTTCAATTATCGAGATCAACCCTTGACGAAAGATCGGATGATCATCTGCCAGTATGATTCTGATGTACTTCGTCATATTACAGTACCAGCTTAATCACAATCTTTGTTCCCTCACCTTTAACCGATTCAATGTTGATCTCACCGCCCATTAGATTTACACGCTGAACCATGCTGCGAAGCCCAAAACCCGCGCCGTAACCATCGGAATTGAGGATAGGGTCAACGTCGAATCCGTGGCCGTAGTCCTCCAGCTGTACTGTAACGAAATCAGATGTCTTTCCGATCAAAATTCTGCCTCGCGGACTTTCTGAATGCTTGATGATATTATTGAGCCCCTCCTGAACAATACGAAAGATGCTGAGCTCTGATTCTTTCGAAAATGTCTCGTCAATATCGGCAATATTGGTCTCGATTCGTACACCTGTAGCTTTTTGCACCTGTTCTATCATATTGCCGATCGATGCGGAGAGCCCAAAGCGACGAAGATTTTGAGGTGACAGATTACCTACAATTTCGCGAGTCTCATTCAGGGTTTCCGCCGCAATTTCTGATATTTGGACAAGATTGGAGCGCATTTCTTGCGGATCGATATCAACACTTGTATCGGTTCTGGCTAGATTCTTAATAATAAGCAGGTTCTGCCCAAGTCCATCATGCAACTCAGTTGCGATCCTTTGTCTTTCGGATTCATGGGCATTCATTAGCCCTTTTGAAAATGTCTCTTGTCTCACTTGTCTGGCTCTCAATCGCTGAACTCGAAATCGATAAGCCATTACAATTGCAATCGCGACTACCGTCAACACAAGAGCTAGAAACCACGATGTTTGCCAAAAACTCTTTGCGACCTCGATCGAGATGCTTGCTTCCTGATCGCTCCAGACTCCATTTGCGTTAACCGCCTTAACAAAAAAAGTATAGCTTCCGGGAGGGATGTACGGATAAAAAGCGTTCCGGATCGCGCCCGCATCCGTCCAATCCTCGTCGAGACCCTCAAGTTTGTAGTAAAATCGGATTTTTTCGGGTTTTGCAAAGCTCAATCCAGTAAATGAGATATCCAGATTTCTCGAACTTTCATTGACGTGTACGACGCCGGATCCATCAAGCCAAAGAGGCCCTGCGACCGGCTGGCCAAGATGTTGTCGCGACCGGGCACTTTCAATGATTATACTTGGAGCGTCCTGGCTTATTTGTTTCGGATCAATGACAACAATATCCTGTAACATCGGGAACAAGAGTTCCCCATCCTTTTTCTTTATCCCCGCGGGTTGATGTCCGCCATTAGCTTCACTTGACCTTATACCGTCTGATGAGTCAAAAACCACACAGGTCAGCACACTCCTCGTCCCGTCAGCAACCTCAGTCAACTCTTCTCGGCGGACAGCAAAGACCCCCAAATTTCCCAGGATCCATAATCTATCTTCATCGTCGGCAAGGATACGCGAAACAAAGTTGTCGTAAAGCCCATCCTTCGCTGTGATAGAAACTATCTTTCCGTCGCGAATGCGGCTCAAACCACCGCCATAGGTTCCGAGCCAGATCGACCCATCCTCTTCCTCATGAATGGCCCGGACGTCGTTACCAGAAAGTCCGTTCTCGCTAGTCAGAGCGCTGAAGAGTCCATTCCTATAGCTGCATACCCCGCCAACTGTTCCGATCCAAATAGTTCCATCTCTTGTTTGCATAATGTAATGAACGCTATTGTTCGGAAGGCCATTTTCGATGTTGAAATGTGTACTGTCTTCGCCTGAAAATCTCCATACACCATCTCGCCCCCCCGCCCAGAGAATTCCATCGTTGTCAAAATACAAACAAAAGATCTCACTGTCTACAAATTCAAATTTTGGAATGAGTTGCCCGCTCTCGAAATAGAAAATTCCTGATGTTCCTGCGACCCAGAGTCGGCCGTCAACGTCGAAGGCAAGTGTTCTAAGTACCGGAAAATTTCCGCCGCCTTTTAACGATTTGAACTTAGTGACTTTCCCATCCTTTAGCCTTTGAAGAGCACGTCCCGCTATCCATACCGCTCCGTCACCGTCCTCGGCCATCGCAAAATTGCTCGTGTGATCAAACCCTTGTATTTCACTTAGTGAGTCGACCTTTCGCCGCGTCAATCTGATCAGTCCGTCCCCGTTCATGCCAAGCCACAAATTACCTTCCCTATCAAAAAAGATCGATCGGCTGGAAGAGCCAATATACTTATTAAGGTCGTGCCTTACAGTTTCCGCCCCTTTGAACTCGAATAATCGATTTGCCTGCAACAGCCAATAGGAGTCGCCATTTGACTTGATCGCAAAACCTGTACTACGAACATCTGGATCGAGTGATAGCAGCTTCCGTAGGCCCGCTTTTGAAGCCACACCCAGCTGATCACCGCCCCCGTAAAGCATAGAACCGTCCGGTGCGAAATCAAGACTAAGAATATCGTGTGTGATTGGATATTCAGCAGGGTCAAGAGGAGTGAGCCGGATGTCTTCGATCTTGAACACGTTTCCCTGGACCCGGGCCCAAACCGATCCATTCGGGTGTTTATAGAGACCAAACGTCCTTTCGTTTGTGAGAACGATCCCTGACCCTGGAGTGACCTCGCCCGCGTTATCCAATGTGTATCGTTCTATACCTGTATCGGACGACAGGAATATGTGATTAGTGTCATCGGCTACGATGGCCGTGACAGTGACCCGGTCGATCGCCGATTCCGTAGAAAACAGATGAAATCCGTCCTTGTCTTTTATGTAAACCTCACCGAGTTCGGTACCGATCCAGAGCCGGTCCCATTCGTCCTCAAACAACGAAAGAATCCTGTTGCTTTTCATTACGGGAACGCTTGCAGAATCAAATACCGTGAATTTCACCCCGTCAAACCTGGCAAGGCCGCCAAATGTTCCCAGCCAAAGATAACCATTTCTCGTCTGGATGATGGACGTGACAGTATTTTGAGGCAGACCATTTTCAGTCGTCCATTTTTTTATCAAAAAATCGTTCTTCTTACTATCTGGGGTCATGTCCTTGGCATACAAAAACATCCCGTCAGAAAAAAGAATGAGTGAAAAAAAGACAATAATCTTCAACCCAGATCTCATAAAGATTAGTAAAAACAATCATATACATAATACCGAATAATGCGTTAATTGCGGGTGGATTAGGCTGTTTCTTATCCACCCGACAAACTCAACTTCTGTTTCTGAGGTACCCGATCTTTGTCGGGTTCATTCGTTTGACTCTCACTCAGCTGCCGGACAGCATCACTGCACAGGCATAACCGAACCTCGCCCATGAAGGCAATAAATGTGCAACATGTCATCTTGCACAAAAATTGATTCATCTTGACTAATTTTTGTGCAAAGCCTAATAAGTATCCATTTTCTTTGAAAAGCGTTATTTTATAATGGCTTTTCAGTGTTTAACGTGTTAAACTACATCTTGTGAGTAAACCTTGCTCACTTATACCCTCCACTCTTTCCTTTAGGTTTCTCATCTTTATGAACAAGGCAACCCATTCAGACCTTACAAAAGGGATAGTTATCTCTATGGGTTTGGTGTGTGTTGCTTTGTCCCTTGTAACCTTGCCGCGGGAAGCTTTCACTTTCGGTTTCGTATTGGTGCTGGCCTTTTCAACGATCGTGGGGCCGAGAATGAGCCTCACGCTGCCGCGTTCCCGGTTTGCGATCAGCTTTTCAGATGCAGCAGTGTTTTTGACTTTCCTGCTGTATGGCGGATCGGCAGCAATTATCGTCGCCGCTCTCGAATCAATAGCGAATTGTCTGTATCTGCGTTCAAAAGATTTCTATTTTGGCAGATTGATGATCCCGACCAATGTAGCGATCAACGCGATCTCGTTCACGTCAACGTATTTCATCTGGCTCAACATACCAACGGCTTCATTTATTACTGCACACGAAGGCAGCACGCAGCATCTCTTTACAAGTCTTGGAAGCCTTGCCATCATTCATTTTGCTGTTTCGTCCGTTTTGTTTGCGATCTTTGCCTGGCTTAAGGACAGACTGAATCCATGGACGACGATCGTGCAGAACTGCTTTGCAAGCTCGATGACGCAGATCGTAGGGGCAGGACTTGCCGGACTGGTTTATAAGATCATCAATTTCGGCGACCTCGTGACGGCCTTAATCGCTTTTTTTGCGTTGAGTGTTGCGTATTTCAGCTATCGGCGATCAATTGGTGAGATCAAAGATGCGATACTGCAGGCTGAAGCCGCCGAGCGTGAAAAGGCCGAAACCGAGCGAGAGCGTCGACGCGAAGCCGAAAAACACGCGTCTCAACTCACCGTTTCGCTTGAAAAAGAAGAAAAAGCCAACGAAGCCTTACGCAAGAGCGAAAAGGACCTTCAGCACGCGGCGCTTTACGATTCGCTGACGGGCCTTCCTAACCGCAAACATTTTGGCGACATTCTCGGCAAAATGATCGAAAAGTACAAGGACGATCCGTCTGCTGCGTTTCAAGTTCTCTTCCTCGATATCCAAAAATTTAAGAACATCAACGACAGTCTTGGCCACACGCTCGGCGACAAAGTGCTGATGATCGCCGCAAAGAGATTTGTGCGAATGTTGGATTCAGCAGATGTTGTAGCGCGTATCGGCGGAGACGAATTTGCGATCATTCTCAAAGACCTGACAACAGCAAGCAAGGCGCTAAAAGTCGCCAGGCGTATTTTGGATCACATTTCGCAGCCTTTCTCCTTAAGCGGCAACCGCATTTTGATCAACGTGAATATCGGTATTGCTCCGTGCGACATCGAATACAACACGCCGGAGGAAATACTTCGTGATGCCGATATCGCGATGCACTACGCCAAAGAGAAGAACAGCGGTGTGGCAGTGTTTTCAAAAGAGCTTCGCATACGATTTCTCGAACGCGTCCGACTCGAAAACGATCTGCGAAACGCTATCCACCGCAACGAGCTTTCGATGCACTATCAGCCGCTTGTCTCGCTGCACGACGGTGCGTTGTTGGGCTTTGAGGCTCTTCTGCGTTGGCAGCACAGCGAATTCGGCCAGATACCCCCGAATAAATTTATCCCGATAGCCGAAGAATCGGGCTTGATAATCCCTATTACGAATTGGATATTGCAGGAAACGACGAATCAGTTGGCGGGCTGGCAAAAGATCGGTCCGGCACACAAGGAACTCATTGTCAGTGTCAATATTTCGGGCAAGCACATGTCGAAAGACGAACTGATAGACGACGTAGAAAATGCTCTGGCTGTCTCAAAGATCTCGCCTTCGTCGCTCAAGCTTGAGATCACCGAAAGTGCTGCTATGGAAAATGCCGAGCACACGATAAGCATACTCAATCGCCTTAAACAGCTCGGCGTCCAGCTCAGCATTGACGATTTCGGCACGGGGTATTCCAGCTTAAGTTACCTGCACCGTTTGCCGTTCGACACATTAAAAATCGACCGCTCGTTCGTTTACAGCGTGGGCGAAAGCGGCGAGAATTCCGAGATACTTCAAACAATAATCTCGCTCGCAAAGAGCCTCAAAAAGAAAGTCATCGCCGAAGGCATCGAAACCGAAACGCAGCTTTCCCTTCTGCAAAATCTCGGCTGCGATTATGGACAAGGCTACCTGCTCGCCAAACCCATGACAAAAGAAAAAGCAGAATTGTCGCTTTACGAACAAAAAAACTGGCTGCCCTCAACGCCCGCCAACAACATCGAAAACATCCCCCATACCTATCCCGGCGAAAACCGGCCTGTGTTTTAGTCTGGTCATAGCATTTTTGATTTAGTAAATTACGCGTCATAATACTTAGCAATAATCTTTTTGCCAGGAGTTTGACGCGCTATGTTTAAGAAACCCTTTGTTGCTTTTCTGCTCTTCGTCTTTTTGGCGGCTGCCACACCGGCTCAATTCAGGTTCGAATATCCCAAGACTCAGCGAGGCGATCAGGTTGACGATTACTTTGGAACCAAGGTATCTGATCCTTATCGCTGGCTTGAGAATAACGACTCGAAAGAAGTTGCCGACTGGGTTGACGCGGAAAACAAGACTACCGACGCGTATTTCGATCAGATACCGTACAGGTCACAAGTCAAGGATCGTCTGATAAAGCTCTTCAACTATCCCAAGATCGGCGCACCCAGCCGGCGTGGCGAGTGGTTTATCTTTTCAAAGAACGACGGCCTGCAAAATCAAAGCGTTTATTACATCCAGAAAGGCCTTGACGGAGCACCAGACGTTCTGCTCGATCCAAACAAGTTTTCCGAAGACGGCACCTCGCAGCTCGGGGCTTTCGCGTGGTCAGCAAAGGGCAAATATATTGTCTATGGCATCTCAAAAGGTGGCTCCGATTGGAACGATCTTTATGTGCTCGATGTCGCGACCAAAAAGCCGCTCAATGACCATTTGACGTGGATCAAGAACGGTGGCGGAAACTGGCTCGGTGACGAAGGCTTCTTCTACAGCCGCTACCCTACTCCGGAAAAAGGGCACGAGCTTTATACAAAAAATGAATTCCAGTCCGTTTGGTATCACAAGCTCGGAACGGAGCAATCCGAGGACAAACTTGTCTATGAGGACAAAGAACATGCGCAGCGTTTTCATAGTGTCAGCGTCACGGAAGATCAGCAATATGCGATCCTCTATGTTTCGGAACGCGGAAAAGGGCTGAAAGGTAATTCCCTTTGGTACCGCGATCTGACAAAAAGTGAACCTGATTTCAAACCGATCATTTCTAATATCACTGACGACAGCTACGGAGTTATTGACAGCATAAAAGGCAAGCTGCTTATAAGGACCAATCACGACGCCCCAAACGCCAAGATCGTTCTTTTTGACCCGGCGACCCAGAAGTGGACCGATGTCATACCCGAAAAGCCGGAACCGATGGTGGGCAGCAGCTCCGCTGGCGGAAAGTTGTTCGTCACCTATTTAAAAGATGTAACGACGCGAGCGTATGTCTATAGCCATGAGGGAAAACTCGAAAATGAGGTTCCGCTTCCCGGCTTGGGTTCAG